>NZ_JBPKJK010000006.1:0-111618 GCF_051756985.1 Saccharothrix sabaoui | reverse complement strand
GGAGACCGGTGGCCGTCGCCGCGCCGACCTCCCGGGCGGCTCGTCCCCGGCAGGCGCGGCACGAGCCGAGCGCTACGAGCTGGCGGCCTTCTCGCCGTTGAACAGCCGTTCCCGGACCCGCTCCTCCTCGGTGACCTCGATCCGGCGCACCGCGTACCGGAGCATCGGCGGCGCCATCAACGAGGTGACCACGGCGACCAGCACCACGATCGTGTAGCCGGCGGTGGTCAGCACCCCCAGGCGCAGGCCCACCATCGCCACGACGACCTCGATGACGCCGCGCGCGTTCAGCCCGGCGCCGAGCGCCAACCCCTCCCAGTGGCTGAGCTTGCTCAGCCGCGCGCCCAGGTAGGCGCCGACGAACTTGCCCAGCACGGCGATGACCAGCACCACCAGGGCGGCCAGCAGCACCGGGGGCTTGGCCAGCTCCGTCAGGTCCATCCGCAGCCCGGCGGTGGCGAAGAAGATCGGGGCCAGCACGCCCATCACGAACGTGCGCAGCGGCGCGATCTTCTGCCGGTCCAGCAACCCGGAACTGCTGAGCAGCACGCCGCAGATGAACGTGCCCAGGATCGGCTCCAGGCCCAGGGCGTGGGTGCCGGCGGCGGAGGCGAAGAACAGCAGGGCGACCACGGCGACCGTGACCGCCGGGTCGGACGATTTGTTCGCCCAGGTCAGCCCCACCTTCACCACCGGCCGGCCGAGCACCAGGGCGACCACCAGCACGGCCGCCAGGCTGCCGATGGTCAACGCGACGTGACCCGCGCGCATCCCCGCGGTGGCCATGGCCGACACCACCGACAGCAGCGACCAGCCGACGACGTCGTCCACCGCGGCGGCGCTGACCGTGAGCTGCCCGATGTTGCGGTGCAGCAGCTTCATCTCCAGCAGCGTCTTGGCGATCACCGGGATGGCGCTGACGCACATCGCCACGCCCAGGAACAGCGCGAACACCAGCCGCTCGGTGTCGCCGGCCAGGAGGGACGCGGGCAGCACCATGCCCACCGCCACGCCCAGCGCCAACGGGATGAACAGCCCGCCGGCGCTCACCCAGGCCGCCGTGCGCCCCTTGCGGCGCACCAACCCCATGTCGACGTGCATGCCGGTGAACCCGACCAGCATCAGCACGCCGATCTGCCCGACCGCGTCCAGCAGGTGGATCTGCTCGGCGTCGGCCGGGAACAGCCAGTTCGACAGCGGCGGGATCGCGTGCGCGAGCAGCGAGGGACCGAGGAGGACGCCGGCCGCCAGCTCGCCCACCACGGCGGGCAGGTTGAACCGGGACGCGAGCTTGCCCAGCGCGAAGGCGACGCCCAGGAGCACCGTCAGCTGGAGCAGGAAGATGAGCATCGGGTGTGCCGCGATCGGTGTCGGCGGCACCGCCAGGACGGTCATGGTCGGACTACCTCCCCAGTAGGAGCGCGAGAACCCCGAGCTTTCGCCATCACGGGGAGGTGCCGATAGCGAAAATGTGACATCGCCTCGTCCTGCCGAAGCGGCCGGCCGGTGCGGCCTTGACGGCCCCGTCCGGAGCGTGGCCGTCCGGAGCGGGGCCGCCTACGTGGCCTGGCTCGGGCGGCGGTGCAGGAGGCCGAACCTGGCCCACATCGCCTCCGCCGCCTCGATCGACGCGGCGGTGCGCGCCGGGTCCACGGCGGCCAGCTGGGCGACCACGGCCTGCGCGACGGCCATGCCCGCGGTGAGGGAGGGGAAGAACGCGACGCCCTCGGCCGGGACCATCAGCATGGCCTCGGCGGCGGCGGCGAGGGCGGGGCTGGCCGCGTCGGTCACCGCGAACACCCGCGCGCCGCGCGAGCGGGCCTCGTTGGCGGCGAGGACCGTGCTCTCGTACAGCCGCCAGAAGCTGATCGCGACGAGCACGTCGTCGGGGCCGGTGGACGCGACCGCGTTGGCCAGGTCGGCGTCGTTCGCGGACACCGCCACCACGTCGTAGCCGGCCAGCCGCGCGTTGTGGGCGAAGGCGGTGCCCACCGCCGCGTAGCTGCCCGCCGCGATGACCACCGTGCGCCGGGCCGCCGCGACGGCGTGCGCGATCGTCACGACCACGCCCTCGTCGAGCCGCCGGTGCAGCAGCGCGAGGCCGTCGAGGTCGCGGCGCACCGACGCCGAGCCGGGTGAGCCGACGCCGTGGTGCTCGGCGGCCACCTGCGGCGCGCTCAGCGACGACAGGTAGCGGGCGCGCAGCTCCTGCTGGAGCGCGGGCCACCCGGCGAAGCCGAGGGCCTGGGCGGTCCGGGTCACCGTCGCCACGTTCACGCCCGCCAGCTGCGCCAGCTCGGCGGTCGACCCGAACGACGCGCGCCTGGGCTGCGAGAGCAGCACCTCCAGCAGCGCGGCGGCCTTGGGCCGGAGACCGCGCTCGGGCACGCGCCCCCGCAACCAGTCCTCGAAGCCGTCGGCAGCACGGTCCGTCATGTCGCCCCTCCCCGCACGGCGGACACGGTACGCGGTCGCCCCACGTCAAAGATGCAACGACTATTGCGCTTCGCTGAATATGCACTATACGTTGCCTGCCATCCACCCGCTGGTCACGACCCCGAAGGGCGCTCCATGACCTTGTTGGCTCGCTTGGACCGGCTCCCCCTGAGCCGTCCGCACTACGGCCTCCTGCTGATCGGCGGGCTCGGCTACACCTTCGACGGCATGGACTCGGCCGTCGTCGCGTTCCTGCTGCCCAGCGCGCAGCAGGTCTGGGGCCTGGACAACGGCCAGCTCGGCCTCATCGGGTCCGCGACCCCGTTCGGCTTCCTGTTCGGCGCGGCCGTCGCGGGCCTGCTCGGCGACCGCGTCGGCCGCAAGAAGGTCATGATGTACGCGCTGGCCTTCTACGCCGTGTTCTCGGTGGTCGCGGCCTTCTCGCCCAACTACGAGACGTTCCTGGTGGCCCGCGTGCTGGCCGGCGCCGGCGCGGGCGCGGAGAGCGCCATCATCGCGCCGTTCCTGTCCGAGTTCGTCCCCGCCAAGCGGCGCGGCTGGTTCGTCGGCGCGCTGGCCGGGTTCTTCTCGTTCGGCTTCGTGATGGCGGCGCTGATCGGCCGGTTCGTCGTGCCGGTCTCCGAGGACGGCTGGCGCATCGCGCAGCTGATCACCGCGCTGCCGATCGTGATGCTGCTGTGGTGGCGGCGCTCGCTGCCGGAGTCGCCGAGGTTCCTGCTCCAGCAGGGTCGCCACGCCGAGGCGGAGCGGGTCGTCGTCGACCTGGAGCGCCGGGTCCAGAAGGCCACCGGCGAGCCGCTGCCGCCCGTCCCCGAGACGACGGCGCGACCGGTCACCGGGACGCCGAAGGTCACGTTCGGGCGCGCGCTGAAGTTCATGTGGAGCCCCGCGATGGCCAGGCGCACCGCCGTGATCTGGCTGGTCTGGTTCGTCATCACGTTCTCGTACTACGGCTTCTTCTCCTGGATCCCCACCCTGCTGGTCCAGCAGGGCATCACGGTGACCAAGAGCTTCGAGTTCTCGATCATCATCTACCTGGCGCAGATCCCCGGCTACTTCTCCGCCGCCTGGCTGTCGGAGAGGCTGGACCGCAAGAACACCATCGCGATCTACCTGACGGGCTCGGCGATCAGCGCGTTCTGGCTGTCCCAGATGGGGACCCCGCTGACCATCACGGTCGCGGGCGCGGTGCTCTCGTTCTTCCTCAACGGCACCTACGCGGGCGTCTACTCCTACACGCCCGAGGTGTTCCCGACCTGGATCAGGGCCACCGGCACCGGCCTGTCCAGCGCGTTCGGCCGGGTGGGCAGCATCCTCGCGCCCACCATCATCGGCCTGACCGCGGCGAGCCTCGGGTTCGCGGGCGTGTTCGGCATGACCACGGCGGTGCTCGTCGTCGGCGTGGTGTGCGTGCTGGTGTTCGGCCTGTCCACGGCCGGGCGCTCCCTGGAGGACCTGACCGAGCGGGGCGACCCCGCCGAGACCGCGAAGGAGATGGCGAAGTGACCGACCTGGCCGTGCTGGAGGAGAGGGTGCGGGACAGCGTGGGCGTGCGGTTGTTCACCGTGCTGGCCTGGGTGCCCGAACGGCGGGCGCTGCGCCGCGTGCACAGCAGCCACCCCGACCGCTATCCCGTCGGCGGGGAGAAGACCGTCGAGGTCGCCGCCGCGTGGCTGGAGCGCTGCGTCGAGGGCGCGGAGCCGTTCCTCGGCCGCGACGCCGCCGCGGTGCGCGAGGTGTTCGCCGACCACGAGCTGATCGCGGACCTGGGCTGCGGCTCGATCGTCAACGTGCCGGTGGTCGACGAGCGGGACGGGCGGGTGCTCGGTGTGCTCAACATCCTCGACGCCGAGGGCGCCTACGACGACGGGTCGGTCGCCGCCGCGCGGGCCCTGGCGCCGCTCGCCGTGCCGGCGCTGCGCGAGGCCGTCGGGGGTGCCCGATGAGCCTGCTCGTGCGCGACGCGCTGGTCCTCGACCCGGCCACCGGCGAGTACGCCGAGGGCGACCTGCGCTGCGAGGACGGCCGGGTCGTCGAGGCGGGGCCGAACCTGACCGCGCCCGGTGCCCGGGTGCTCGACGCGGGCGGGGCGGTGGTCGTGCCCGGCCTGGTCGACGCGCACGTCCACGTCACCGCCTCCACCGCCGACCTCGGCGCCCTCACCTCGCTGTCGCCGTCCTACGTCGCGGCGCACAGCGCCCGCACCCTGTCTGCGATGCTCGACCGCGGGTTCACCACCGTCCGCGACGCCTCCGGGGCCGACTGGGGCCTGTCGCTGGCGCAGGCCGAGGGCGTCCTGCGCGGGCCGCGCCTGCTGTTCTGCGGCAAGGCGCTGAGCCAGACCGGCGGCCACGGCGACGTGCGCGGTCCCGGCACGGCCGTGCACGACTCGCACCAGTGCTGCGCCGGGCTCGGCCGCGTCGCCGACGGCGTCGACGCGGTGCGCACCGCCGCCCGCGACGAGCTGCGCAAGGGCGCGCACCACATCAAGGTGATGGCCGGCGGCGGCGTCAGCTCGCCGACCGACCGGATCGACTCGACCCAGTACTCCGTGGAGGAGCTGCGCGCGGCCGTGCAGGAGGCGGAGGCCGCCAACCGCTACGTCGCCGCGCACGCCTACACCGCCCGCGCGATCAACCGGGCGCTGGAGGTCGGCGTGCGGTCGGTCGAGCACGGCAACCTGCTCGACGACACCAGCGTCGAGCTGTTCCGCGCGCACGACGCGTTCCTCGTGCCGACCCTCGTCACCTACTGGGCGCTCAAGGAGGAGGGCCGGGAGTTCGGCCTGTCCGAGGCGAGCTGGCGCAAGGTCGACGAGGTCCTCACCGCCGGGCTGGAGGGCCTGGAGCGCGCGGCGCGCGGCGGCGTGAAGCTCGTCTACGGCAGCGACCTGCTCGGCGGGATGCAGCGGCACCAGGCCCACGAGTTCCGCCTGCGCCGCGAGGTGCAGGGCGCGCTCGACGTGCTCCGCTCGGCGACCGTCACCGCGGCCGACCTGCTCGGCCTGACCGGCGAGGTCGGCACCCTGGCGCCGGGCGCGCACGCCGACCTCCTCGTCCTCGACGGCGACCCACTGGAGGACATCGGCGTGCTGGCGAAGCCCGGCGGCGTCCGCCACGTCGTGCAGGCGGGGGTGGTGGTGTCCGGCTCAGGCGGCTGACGGCACCGCCAGGGCCGAGCGCAGCTCCGCGCACAGCTCGGCGAGGGCCTGGGGCGCGCTGCGGCAGGCGTTCGGGAAGCTCAGGTAGCCGTGGGGCATCCCGACGTAGGTCGTGGCGCGCACGGGCACGCCGGCCGACTCCAGGGCGGCGGCGTAGCGCAGGCCGTCGTCGCGGATCGGGTCGTGCTCGGCGACCTGCACCAGCGCCCGGGGCAGCCCGGAGTGGTCCGGCGCGTGCAGCGGCGAGACGTAGGGCTGCGCCGGGTCCGCCGAACCGAGGTAGTGGTCCCGGAAGGCGAAGACGTCGTCCCTGGTCAGGATCGGGGCGTGCGCGTTCTCGTCGATCGACGGGCTGGAGCCGGTCAGGTCGGTCGCCGGGTAGAGCAGCCCCTGGAAGGCCAGGGCGGGGCCGGAGCGGTCGCGGGCCATCAGGGCGACGACGGCGGCGAGGTTCCCGCCCGCGCTGTCGCCCACCACGGCCACCCGCGCCGGGTCCGCGCCGAACTCCCCGGCGCGGGCCACGACGTCGACCAGGGCCGCGTAGCAGTCCTCCGCCGCCGCGGGCCACGGGTGGGTGGGCGCCAGCCGGTAGTCGACCGACACGACGACCGCGCCCACGGCCGCCGCGACGCTGCTGCACAGCCAGTCCGCGGTCTCCAGCGCGCCGAAGACCCAGCCGCCGCCGTGGAAGTTCACCACCAGCGGCAACGGGTCCGCGGTGCGGCGGGCGGGCCGGTAGGAGCGGACGGCCACGGTGCCCGCCTCGCCGGCCGCCCGGCCGTCGGTGAGCACGACACCGGGCGCCACCGCGCCGAGGAGCAGGTCGGTCACCGGGTTGTGGGTCATCTTCCGGCCCTGGGCGCGGGTGATCCGCTCGACGCTCATGCCCGTGACGGACGTCCGCTTCAGGGCCCGCCCCAGCAGCCGCACCCGTAGATCCATCTTCGCCATGCGCCCACTCTCGCACCAGGTCCGGGAGGCCCGCGCGACGAGGTGGTCGGGCGATGAGGTGGTCAGGCGTCGTGCCGGCCCGGCGACACGATCCCGTGCTCGTAGGCGTACACGACGGCGTGGGTGCGGTCGCGCAGGCCGAGCTTGTTGAGCACCCGCGAGACGTGCGTCTTCACCGTGGTCTCCCCCAGGTGCAGCGACCGCGCGATCTCCGCGTTGCTCGCGCCGCGCGCCAGCTCCACCAGCACCTCGTACTCGCGGTCGGTCAGCTCGGCCGGCCGGTGGCCGGGACCGGGCGCGGCGGGCCCGGCGGGTTCGTTGAAGCGGGCGATGACGCGGCGGGTGACCTCGGGCGAGAGCAGGGCGTCGCCGCGCGCCACGATGCGCACCGACTCGACCAGGTCCTCCGGCGAGGCGTTCTTCAGCAGGAACCCGCTCGCCCCGGCGCGCAGCGCCTCGAACAGGTAGTCCTCCCGGTCGAACGTGGTCAGGATGACGACCTTGGCGGTGCTGTCGGAGGCGAGGATGCGCCGGGTCGCCTCCAGCCCGTCCACGCGCGGCATCTGCACGTCCATCAGCACCACGTCGGGGCGCAGCCGTTCGACCAGCTCCACGGCCTCGCCGCCGTCGCGGGCCTCGCCGACGACCTCGATGCCGTCCTCCGTGCCCAGGATGACCCGGAAGCCCGCGCGGACGAGGTCCTGGTCGTCGGCGAGGACGACGCGCAGCGGCGGGGTGGTCGGGTCGGCGGTCACGCGTGCTCCTCGGCGGGGACGGGGTCGGTGGGGACGGGGTCGGACGTGGGCAGGGTGGCGCGGACGAGGTACCCGGCGCCGCGGCGCGGCCCGGCTTCGAGCCGGCCCCCGTGCACGGCGACGCGCTCGCGCATCCCCAGCAGGCCGAACCCGCCGCTCGCGGGGCCGCCGCCGCGGCCGTCGTCGGCGACCTCCACCTCGACGGCGCGGTCCAGGTAGCGGACGCGGACGTCCACCTCGCGGGCGTGCGCGTGCTTGACCACGTTCGTCAGCGCCTCCTGCACCACCCGGTACGCCGAGAGCGCGACGGCGGCGGGCACCGGCCGCACCTCGCCGAACGTGCGGTGCTCGACCTCCAGCCCGGCGGCGCGGGCGTTGGCGACCAGCTCGGGCAGCCGGGTCAGATCCGGTGCGGCGCGCTCGCCCTCGGCGCCGTCGTCGGCACCGGCCCGCAGCACGCCCAGCAGGCCGCGCAGCTCGCCGATGGACCCGCGCGCGGTCTCCTCGACCTGCTTGAGGGCCTCCCGGGCGAGGTCGGGGTCCTTGTCGAGCACGCGGCGCGCCGCGGCGGCCTGGATGCCCATGACGGACACGTGGTGCGCCACCACGTCGTGCAGGTCGCGGGCGATGCGCACGCGTTCGGCGATCAGCGCGCCGCGCGTGTTCTGCTCCTGCGACAACCGCAGCTGCTCGGCGCGGTGCTCCAGCTCGGCCTGCCGGCGCGCGGACACCCACGCCAGGTCGCCCACGACGTAGGCGCCCACGAAGAACACCAGGTTGAACGCGAGGCCGTAGAGCACGGAGGCCAGCACCGGGTCCAGCGGACCGGCCGCGTCGGAGAACGGGCGGGGCGGTCCGATCAGGAACTCCACCAGCCAGAACCCGAGCCAGAGGAACATCACCACGACGACGCCCACGCGCGACCAGCGCGCCACCACCCGGTCGGGCACCCACGCGCCCGCCGTGCAGATCGCGAGGAACAGGGCGACGGACGGCACGATGTTGTCGGCGGTCTGCCTGGCCTGGGCGGCGATGAACAGCGCGCCGACAACCAGCAGCACGACCAGCGGGTAACGCCGGCGCACCACCAGCGGCGCGGTGACCGCCACCGTCCACAGCAGCTGCTCGCCGAGCGAGGGCGGCGACTCGAACGCGAACGCGCCCATGCTGCTGACCAGTACCGTCATGCCCAGTCCGCCGAGCACGACGCCCAGCCCGAGCCACACGTCACGCCGCTGCTCGGCGGGGCCGGGGCGCGGGCGGCGCCACTCGGACCACCGGGGCTCCCCGCCGGTCGCGGTTGCCATGCGCACAACCTAACAACCGGTGTCGCCCGGGGCGGCCGGCGGCCAGGGATGGCGGCGGCGGTGGCGGCCAGGGCGGGCGGTATCCAGGGCGGGCGGCGGCCAAGGCGGGCGGCGGTCGGGGGTGGCCAGGGGTGGCGGCAGCCGGGACAGGCGGCGGCTGGCGGTGGCGGCGGCTGGCGGTGGCCAGGATGACGGCGGCCAGGGGTGACGGCGGCCGGGGCAGGCGGCGGCGGGCGTGGGCGCGATGATGGTGGCGTGCGCAGGCGCGTGTTGCTCTGGTCGGCCGCGGTCGTCACCATCGTGGTCGTGGTCCTCGGTGGCGCGTTCGCGTTCCAGCGCAAGCTCGTGTTCCTGCCGTCCGGCGCGGCGGGCGGGCCGCCGACCGGCGCGCACGAGGTGGTGCTGACCACCGGTGACGGGCTGCGGTTGACGGCCTGGCACTTCCCCGTCGCGGACGCGCGGGCCGCCGTGCTGGTCGCGCCGGGCAACGCGGGCAACCGGTCGCTGCGGGTGCCGCTGGCGCGGGCGCTGACGGCGCGCGGCCTGTCCGTGCTGCTGCTGGAGTACCGGGGCTTCGGCGGCAACCCGGGGTCGCCGACCGAGGAGGGGCTGGCGCTGGACGTGCGGGCGGCGCGGGACTTCCTGGTGCGCTCGACCGGCGCGCCGCTGGTGTACTTCGGGGAGAGCCTGGGGTCGGCGGTGGTCGCGGAGCTGGCCGTCGAGCACCCGCCCGCCGGGGTGGTGCTGCGGTCGCCGTTCACGGACCTGGCGGCGGTGGGTCGGCGGCACTACCCGTTCCTGCCGGTGCGGTGGCTGCTGCTGGACGAGTTCCGCACGGTCGACCACGTGGCCCGCACGTCCGCCCCGGTCACCGTGCTCTGCGGGGACGCGGACTCCGTGGTGCCGCCGGAGCAGAGCCGCGCGGTGGCCGCGGCGGCGGGCGGGCGCGCGGTCGTGGTGCCGGGCGCGGACCACAACGACCGGGTGCTGCTGGACGGCCCCGAGGTCGTGCGGGCGGTGCTGGCCTTCACCGGGTGACGGCGCGGGTCAGCGCGGCCGGGGTCCCGGCGCCCAGGTCGTGGTGAACGCGCCCCACAGCAGGGGCGAGCACGTCGGGTCGCCGGTCTCCTCCCACCGGGTCGCCAGGTCGCGCTGCCACGCGTTGAGCGCGGCGGCCGGGGCGTCGGCGCGGTGGGCCAGGTCGACCGCCCGGATGGTCGGCGGCAGCACCGGCGTCGGCGGGAAGCCCGGCACGAGGCGGCGCAGCCCCTCGTCCGTGGGCAGCGTCCAGCGGGTCGCGGTGACGTGCTCGGCACCGCCGTGGACCATCGCCGTGACCAGCCCGGACGGTTCGGCGAAGCGCAGGTCGCCGCCGCTCTCGCAGGCGATCAGGGCCACCCGGTTGGGGATGCGCCACGGCCGGGGCGGGCCGGGGCGGTGGCCGAGGGCGACGTCCGCGGCGGTCAGCGGCCGGTGGTCGCCGAGGACCGCGGCGCGGCCGGTCGTCGCGGCGGTGCACGACAGGTGCAGGCGGGCGTCGAGGCCGTGGCCGCCGGTGGTGACGTGGCCGACGTAGGTGAAGCGGGCGGCGGTGGCGAGGGCGGCCTCCAACCGGTCGCGGTCCACCTCGACCTCGCGGGGCGCGCCGAGCACCGAGCCGAGGGCCGAGTCGTCGGGGAAGCCCGGCACCTTCGGGTCGACGACCTCCACCACCGCGCCCGCCGGGTCGAACGGGGACACCGCGCGGCCGGGGTCGTTGGCCACCGTCACCGGCGGCAGCACGGAGATGTCGAGGTCGTGCACGGCGCGGCGGCCCTCGTCCACGCGCAGCGCCTCCCACGGCACCAGGGCGGTGGACGGCGACGGGCGCACGCGCAGGTGCGGCCGGACGCCCCGCGCCAGCAGGGGGTTCAGCTCGTCGGCCAGCTGCCGGGGCACCAGCGCGGCGGCGAGCCGGGTGGTCAGGTCGGCCTCGCGGGCGCGGTCCGGCAGGTCGGCGAGGGCGCGGCGCAGCGCGTCGAGCGCGCTCTCCCCCGGCAGCGGCGACGGCACGGCCGCCGCCCACTCCGCCAGCACGCCGGCGACCCGTTCGCGCGGCAGGACCAGCACGCGGGGTTCGGCGGGCAGGTGCTCCCAGCGCCACGACAGGTACAGGTCGTCGGCGTCGACGTACTTGAGCTGCACGGTCACCACGACGCCACCGCCCGGTCCGCGCGCACCGGGAACCCGTACCGCTCGGCCGCCACGTCGATCCAGCGGTCGAGCGCGGACGGCGTCGCCGGGTCCACCCGCACCCTGGGCGGCAGCGCGAAGCCGAGGGGGGCGAACGCCGGGTCGTCGCCACCGGGGAACCCGGAGGCCGCGTACGGCAGGTGGTCCGCGACCGGCGGCGGCACGGGCAGCGAGACCAGCTCACCGCGCTCCACCGGCACGCCCGACGCGCCCAGCGACACCGACCCCGCCACGTGGTCGACGTACTCGGCGGCCAGCGCCACGTCCTCGACGGCCCGGATCGCCAGGAACGCCGACCTCGTCGCGGGCGCGGAGGCCAGCGCCGCCCACCGCTCGCGCAGCGGACCGTGCGGGAAGCGCTGCCGCACGGCCTCGGCGGCCAGGGCGGCGGGCAGCGCCAGGTCCAGCGCCCGTCCGGCCAGCGCCCGCCGCTCCTCCCCCGCCGCGGCCGCCGCGCGGCGCACCAGGGCGTCCGCGCGCCACCACGCCGCGCCGAGCGCCACGTGCCACAGCCCGGCCGACTCGCACACCGCGGCGGCCTCCGCGTAGCGGGACTCGGCCTCGGCGAACCGGCCCAGCGCCTCCAGCGCCGCGCCGCGCACCTGCTGGACGGCCACCACCTCCAGCGGCGTGGCGTCCGCGCCGAGCAGGTCGGCGGCGCGGTCGAGCAGCGCCAGCGCGTCGTGCGGCCGGCCGCGCAGCAGTGCCACCGCGCCCCGCCCATGCAAGCAGACCGCGCGCAGGCGGGGGCTGTCGGCCACCTGCTCGGCCTCGCCGTACAGGGCGTCCGCGCGGTCGGCGTCGGCGGACAGGTAGGCCACCCGCCCGGCGCTCACCAGCGCGGTCACCTCGCCGTCGAGGTCACCGCCGGCGGCGCACAGCTCGCGCGCCAGGGTCAGGTGCTCCAGCGCGCCGGCGAGGTCCCCCGTGCCGCTCGCGACCTCGGCCAGGGTGCGGTGCGTGAACGCGGCGAACAGCGGTGCCTGCGCGTACGCGAGGTCCAGGGCGCGCCGCCCCTCCGCCTCGGCCTCCGCGTACCACCCGCCGGTGGCCAGCACGAGGGCGCGCACGGCCCGGACGACCACCTCCTGGTGGCCCAGCTCCAGGGCCTCGTCCAGGTCGGCCAGCGCCTCCGCCGCCCTGGCCCGCCCGTGCAGCCACCGCGCCCGCGCCACGAGCGCCCCGACCAGGACGGACGACGTGCTGTAGGCGTCACCGACCAGCGCCGTCGCCGCCCGGCCCGCGTCCACCGCCGCGGTGGCCCAGCGGTGCGGGTCGGTCAGGTTCGCCAGGTTCCCGGCCACGCCCGCCCGGCACACCAGGGCTTCGGCGTCGTCGGACACCAGGGTCTCGCGGTAGGCGGCCTCGAAGACCCCGATCGCCCCGGCCACGTCGCCGGAGGCGGCGAGCACCGTGCCCCGGGCGTTCAGCTCGACGGCGCGCGCCCAGCGCTCGTCGGTCAGCCCCGCGCCGGGGGCGTCCGCCAGCCGCCGGTACTCCTCGGCCCGCGCGCCGTCACCGGCCTGCTCGGCGAGCAGCGCCAGGGTGGCGTACAGGTTCGCGACCAGGTGCGGCGCGTGCCGGGAGGCGAGCCGCACGGCCTCCTCCGCCTCCCGGAGCGCCTCGGTCGTCCGCCCGGCCGCGGCCAGCAGCACCACGCGGGTGTCGCGCAGCACGGCTTCCCCCTCGGGGTCGGCGGTCGCCAGCGCCCGTTCGACGTCCCGCCACGCCTCGTCCCACCGGTCCAGGGACCGCAGGACGTCGGCGCGCGCGGCGACCAGGTCGGCCCGCCCCGGTTCCCGCGCCAGGGCCTCGGTCAGCAGGTCGAGGGCGTGCCGCGGGTCGCCGAGCGCCTCCACGACGTGGGCGAGGTTGAGCAGCACGTCGGCGCGCCCGTCGGGCGGGACGGCGTCGAGGGCCGCGGCGAGCGCCGTGCGGGCACCTTCCAGGTCCCCCTGCGCCGCCAGCCCCACGCCGCGGTCGTTCAGGTCCTCCCAGGACGTCACCGGGCGGCCCGCTCGGTGAGCGTCGCGGTCGGCGAGCCGAGCCGGGAGCGGGCGTAGGCGAGGATCGCGGCCCGGCGCTCCCCGGCGTCGGGCGCGGGCGGCGCGGGTTGGGCGAAGTCCGGTGCGTAGACGGTCAGCACCCGCCGTTCGGGCGGCAGCAGCAGCGCGGTGGAGGGCACCGGCGAGGACCCCGTGACGCGGCCCAGGTCGTCGGTGGCGTCGAGCGGCACGTCGAACAGGTCGAACCGCGCCGCCAGCCTCGACCCGGGACCGCCGGTGGGGGCGGCGAGGACGCTGACGTCCAGGAAGGTGCCGCCCTGCCGCCGCACGACGGCCCACTCGGCGGGCGCGGCGGCGTCCACCGCCCCCGCCGGCACCAGCATCCAGTCCACTGCGGACAGTCCGGACAGGACCGTCACGCCGCCCCGGTAGCCGGTGCCGCCCGCCGCGAGCGCGTAGGACGAGCGGGTCGGCGCGGGTTCGGGCACGACGCCGAAGTCCTCGGCCAGCGCGGCGACCCGTGCCGCCAGCACCGGGTCGGGCACCTCCCCCACGACCTCCGCCACCGCCCGCGCCGTCGCGTCCGGGTCGTCCAGCAGGTGCTCGACGGCGGAGGTGGCGACGGCGCGCTCGGCGGCCAGCAGCACCGGGTCCAGCGGCGGCACCCCGGCCGGGAGCGACGCGGGCCACCACGCCCGCGCCCACTCCAGCTGGGCGAGGACCCGGCACGCGTCGCGGACCCGCCAGTCGCCGTCCGCCGGCACGTCCACCTCGTCCGCGCCGGCGAGCACCGCCCCGGCCGCGTCGCCGTAGACCTCCCACAGCCAGTCGGCGGCACGCCCCGGGTCGTCGACCCGCGCGGCGGGCGGCCCGTCCGCCAGCACGTCCCACGCCAGCAGCGCGCCGGCCGCCTCCACCAGCGCGGTGCGCTCGGGCAGCACCGGCCAGTCGCCGACCACCAGGACCCGCTCCCGCGTCACCCTCACGCCCCGGCCCCCCGCTCCAGGACCGACCTCAGCCGGTCGCGCTGGTCCAGCACCACCGACCGCAGCACGCCGTCGAGCACGTCCCACACCTCGTCGGCGGTCACCGGGTCGTGCCGCAGCTCGCGCCCGTGCACCCGCACCCACAGCCGCCGCAGGTACGCCTCGCGCACCGCGTGCACGTCGGCGCGCACCTCCGGCGGCACGTCCAGCGGCGCCCGCAGCGCCCGCCGCACGTACGCCTCCCGCTCCCAGCGCAGCCGCAGCCTGGCCGCCGCGCCGCCCGGTGGGCCCGTCGGGTCGCCCGCCAGGTCGGCCGACGCCTCCCGGCCCAGCACCATCGCCACCCGGCTCTCCTCGTCCGCGAGCTGCCACGCGCCCGCCGACCGGCCGATCTCCCGCCGCACGAGCGCGGGCACGTCGTCCAGCCCGGCCCGCGACGCGGCGTTCGTCAGCGGCAGGAACAGCCGTTCCACGATCGACCGGTCGAACGGCTTGGGCAGGGTCCTGGTGGACGCGCCGGCGCCCAGCTCCGGTCGCCGCGGCCGGTCGCGGTCGGTCAGGCCGTGCGCGAGCGCCACCCCCGGCCGCCCCAGGTCGGCCGCGCCCGCGGTGCCCGTCGCGTGCTCGACCAGGGCCCGGAACAGGGCGCGGTCCGGGGACGCGGCGCAGGTGGCGAGGAAGTCGGCGGTCGCCACCGGCAGCCGGGTGGGCCGCGGCGCGGTCATCGCCTCCCAGGTGGCGTGCAGCAGCCGGGTCAGCTCGCCCGCGTTGGCCGCGTCGGTGACGAAGTCGCGCAGGTCCGCGACGGTCGGCCCCTCCCGGTCGTGCGCCTCGGCCAGCGCGGCGCGGGCGTGCGCCGCCGCGTCCGGGCCCGGTTCGCCGTGCGCGGTGGCCAGCTCGAAGCAGCGCTGGAAGTACAGGTCCTGCGGGTTGCCCTCGGTGATGCGCAGCCGGCGGCGCTCCTTCTTCAGCACCAGGAACCAGCTCGCCGTCGCCGCCAGCACCGGCCCGGCCTCGGCGATGCGGGCGCGCAGGGCGTCGACGTGCTCCACGGCCACCGCGCCCGCCGCGAACCCCGGGTTCAGCACCGGTCTCAGCACCAGCGGGTCCAGCAGCAGCTTGACCGTGCGGGCCAGCGGCCGGCCGGCGGCCCCGCTCAACGGCGCGACCGCGTCACCCAGCTCCGCCCACGCCCGGGCGATCAGCAGGCCGCGCGGCAGCGTCGCCGTCACGGCGTTCGCGGTGGTCACGGCCACGAGCCTAGCCGTTCCTGTGATCGGTAGGAGCGGGTCGCGCCGGACGCTGGCACCACCACGGAGGAGGGAGCACCCGATGTACGGGATGCCGGAGCAGTACTCGCCGATCGCGCCCTACGAGACGCCGCACCGCCGCCGCGGCGGCCTCGTGCGGGTCGTGCGGTTCGTGCTGCCGTTGCCGCTGGTGCTGTTCGCGCTCGCGTTCTTCGGCGGGACCTACCTGCTGATGCCGGAACCGGACGCCGAGGTGCACCCCGGCGTGGCGTTCGCCCGGGTGGAGGGCCGCCCGGCGGTGCTGGTGCCCTACGACCTGCACGGTTCGCGCGGCATGTTCCAGCTGGTCGTGCGGGACATGTTCCAGGTGCGGCTGGCCGCCGTCGACACCGCGTCCGGCGAGCTGCTGTGGGACGCGCAGCTGTCCGACGAACTGGCGTGGGAGGCGTCCGTGCTGGCCGCCGGGGACCGCTACGCCTACCTGGCCACCACCTCCGGGCTGGTGGTCGTGTCGCTGGCGGACGGGTCCGTGGTGGCGGGGGCCGCCGAGGTGGTGGGCGACGCCCACCTGACCGCCCGCACGGCCTACGGCTACGACGCGGAGACCCGGCGCGTGATGGCCCTCGACGCGAACGGCGGCGTGCTCGCCGTGCCGCTGGACACCCTCGCGGCCGTGCCCGCCGAACCCGGGCCGTGGGCGGGCCGGCTGTCCCCGGACAGCGCCCCGCCGCCGCCACCGCCCACCGCCACCGCGGTGCGCCTCGGGCAGGAGGCGGTGGGGCTGCACGACCTGCCGGTGGGCGCCGCCCTGGTCCGCCTGCCCGGCGAGGTGCCGCTCGGCGGCACCGCGTTCCACGGCGCGGCGCTGGTGACCGAGGCCACCCCGGCCGGTCACGTCCTCGTGCAGCACCGGCCGTCGGTCAACGACGCGGGCACCGCGCTCAGCGCCGTCTCGCTGGCCACCGGCCTCGTCACCGGCACCGTCGGCACCGGTTCCCCGGTGGCCCGCGCCCTCACCGGACCGGACGGCGGCACCGCCGTGGTCACCGGCGACGAGGTGGTCCTCGCCCGCCCCGACGGCTCCCTGTCCGTGCTCGACGTCGGCTCGACCGACTTCTTCGGCAACCCCTCCTGAGAGGAACTCACGTGAAGGTCATCGCCTGGACCACCCTCCTCGTCTGCCTGGTGCTCACCGGCGCCTGGGTCGCCAACGGCCTGACCGGCGAGGACGAGTTCGCCTGGCTCAACGGCTGGATGGTCGGCCCGGCCCTGCTGGTGTCGGCCGTGCCCACGGTGTTCGCCGTCTCCCGGTCGGTCGGCGGCAGCCTGGCGGCCCTGCGCGGCGGCGTGCCCCGCGAGTTCCTCGGCGCGCCGATCGGGATCGGCACCGTGCTCGGCATCGCCCGCACCGGGATGAGCGTCAACGACCAGCCGCAGCTCGCCATCCGGCTCCAGGTCGACACCCCCGACGGCCGGTCGTTCCAGGCCACCGCGAAGCAGCTCGTCGACCTCACCGAGCTGGGCGCCGTGCAGCCGGGCGCGATCCTGCCGGTCCGCTACCTGCCCGACGGCCGCGCGGCGCTGGCCACCGACGCGCCGCAGCACGAGCTCCAGCGCGCCCTCGACCTGGTGCAGGTGGCGAAGGGGCACATCACCCCGCAGCAGCTGCGCATCGCCGAGCAGGGCCTGGACGCGCAGGCCGTCGTCCTGGCCATGACCCCGACCGGCGAGGTCCGCGACGGCCGGGTCGTGGTCCGGCTGGCGCTGCGCGTCACCCGCCGGGACGGGTCGGCGTTCGACCTGACGCAGGAGAAGAACCTGCCGCCCAGCGCCGTCCCGCAGCTCCAGGTGGGCATGATCGTGCGGGTGAAGTACCTGCCGCACGACGAGTCCGAGGTGGCGGTGCTGACGACGCTCGCGCCGTGACGGCGTGACCGGGGCGCGGGGCGGGCGGGGCCAGGGGGCTCGCCCGCCCCGCTCCCGTTCCGGCGGGGAGACCACTCGTCGCAGCTCCCGCACCGCTCGTCCCGCTGAACTTGACCGGTTAACAAGACCGCTGCCACGGTCGGCCCACCGCCGCCGACGACGACTGGCGAGGAGAGTTCCGTGGCAGGGCACAGAGGCACGTTGGCGGTGGTCGCCGCGCTCGTGGCGACCACCGCGCTGCAACCGGCGGCCGTCGCGCACGGCGGACCGCACTGGGTCGCCGGGTGGGCGGCGAGCCCGGTGGTGGGCTCGGAGATCCCCTGGAGCACGTGCCCCGCGGGGCGGGGGCTGGCCGACCAGACCGTGCGCAACGTCGTGTTCCTCAGCACCGGCGGCCGGTCGGTGCGGGTCCGCGTGACCAACGCGTTCGGCACCGCGCCGCTGCGGGTCGGGCGGGTGACGGTCGGCGTGCGGCAGGACGGCGACGCGGTCGTGCCGGGCACATTGCGGGGGCTGACGTTCCGGGGCTCGCGCGGCATCACTGTCCCGGCGGGGCGCGAGGTGTTCAGCGACCCGGTCGACCTGCGGGTCGAGGCGCTGTCGACGCTGCTGGTGAGCGCCTACCTGCCGGGGGCCACCGGGCCGCTGACCAACCACCCGTTCACCGCGCAGGGCAACTACCTGGCCGCGGGCGACCGCACGGGCGCGCTGTCCGGCGGGTTCACCGACACGCCGTGCTGGATGGTCGTGGACGGCGTGGACGTCGCGCCCGCCCGCCGGGTGACCGGGACGGTGGTGGCGTTCGGGGACTCGATCACCGACACCGCCAGCACCACCGGCGGCGCGAACCGGCGGTGGCCGGACTTCCTGGCCCGGCGGCTGGACGCCGTGCCCGGCCGGACGCTGTCCGTCGTCAACGCGGGCCTGGGCGGCAACCGGCTCATCGCCGACCGCGAGGGCGAGCCGTACTACGGGGTGGCGGGCGTGACGCGCGTGCGGCGCGACGTGCTCTCGCAGTCCGGCGTCGAGGCCGTGATCGTCCTGGAGGCGGTCAACGACATCGGCTACAGCGCGTCCGCCGAGGACCTGATCGCCGGGCACCGCAGCGTGATCGCCCAGGCGCGGGCGAGGGGCGTCGCGGTCTACGGCGGCACGATCCTGCCGTTCAAGGGCTCGTTCGTCTGGACCGAGGAGCGCGAGGCGACCTGGCGGGCGCTCAACGAGTGGATCAGGACGTCCGGCGAGTTCGACGGCGTGGTCGACTTCGCCGCCGCGACCCACGCGCCGGGCGACGACGCCACCCTCGACCCGGCCTACGACAGCGGCGACCACCTGCACCCGAACGACGCGGGCACCGAGGCGATGGCGAACGCGGTGGACCTGGCGATGCTCCTCGACCGGCGTTGACGCGGGCGGGTGGCCGGGACCCGGGCGGGCGGCCGGCCACCCGCCCGACCGGCGTCACGGGCGCGCGATCACCGAGAACTCCGTCCCGAACGGGTCGGTGAGCACCGCCGACCGGCCGTACGGGGTGTCCTGCGGGTCGGCGGACGTGCCACCGGCGGCCAGTACCGCGGCGACGGTGGCGTCCGTGTCGGCCACCTCGAAGCAGGTCGCCCACGCCGAGGCGGGCGCGCCGGGCAGGCCGAGGACGCCGCCGACCTCGTGACCGTCCGGGCGGCGCAGGAAGGTGAAGTCCCAGTCCGGCAGGTCGTCGTTGCCGTCGAGGGTGAAGTCGAAGACGGCCCGATAGAAGGTCCGGGCGGCCTCGGGCTCGGCGGTCACCAGGTCGTTGCGCACCAACGTGCCCGGCTCGTTCACCAGGCGGCAGCCGGGGTGCGCCCGGCCCTGCCAGAGCCCGAACCGCGCGCCGGTCGGGTCGACGGCGAGGGCCGTGCGCACGAGGTCGCCCACGTCGTGCGGGCCGTCGAGCACCTCGCCGCCGGCGGCCACGACCCGTTTCGCGGTGGCGTCGCAGTCGTCCGTGGCGAGGTGGACGGTCCACCCGCCGCCGTCCGCCTCGCGCAGCCCCGCGACCGGCAGACCGCCCAGCAGGCAGTCGGTCCCGATCGCGGAGGGGGCGAACCGCCAGCCGAACACGGCGCCGTAGAACGCCCGCGCGCCCGCCGGGTCCGCGACCGCGAGGTCGATCCAGGTCGGCGTGCCCAGCGGTTGGTTGCGGTCGACCCTGCTCATCGCGTTCTCCTTCGTCCGGTCCGGCGAAGACGAAGGTAGGGGCGATCGAGGACGGCCACCGTCCTCGATCGACGACGGGTCCGGCGGGACAGGTCGACGGGACCGGTCAGGCCCCGGTGAACGGCGCGGTCAGGCAGGCGACCCGGCCGCCGGCGCTGCCCGCCTGGCCCGGTTCGGTGGCCGTGGCCTCCTTCTCGTGCAGCACGACCGACGCGGGCGCGCGGTCGGTGAAGTCGAACGGCACGGTGGTCTCGCTGGTGGCCGCGCCCTGCGCGTCGGTGGTCAGGTCGAGCCAGATCTCGTTCCGCGGGTTGGCGTACGCCGGGTCCGTGGACGGCTTGTCCGGCGCGGCGGCCGGGTCCTGGTCGTGCTGGAAGTGCGGACCGGCGTCGGCCCCCGTCTTCCCGCACGCCTCGGTGTGCGCGTGCACGGCGTAGCCGCGGTCGGGCTGGAGGCCGTTCACCAGCAGCCGCACGGTGGTCGACCCCTCGCCCTCGGCGACCTGGAGCTCCAGCTCCGCGCCGGGCGGGGCGGCCACCGGGTCGTAGGTGAACGCGGTGTCCGCGGACGCGACCTCGGCCAGCACGCCGACGTGGCGGTTGGTCACCTCGGACGGCGACGTGGACGGCGCGGACCCGGACGTGGACCCGGACGTGGACGACGGCGAGCCCGACGCCGGCGCGGCCGTGTCGTCACCCCCGCCGCACCCGACCGCGGTGCACAGCGCCGCGACCAGCACGATGCCGACGCGCATGGCGGTTTCCCCCTTCGACTGCCCCACTGTGGTCACCGTCCGACTACCCTCGTCACTGCGCGTGAAACATCGGCCGGGGTGGCCGGTCGCACGCCGGTTCGGTGCGCCGAACCGGCCGTCCGCAGCACGACCCCGCACCGGGGAGGTGCCGCGACCGGATCGCCCGGCAACACCGGCGGAGCAGCAGCCGTTCCCGTCTTAGCGCGGTTCAAACCCGGTCCGACCGGATGACTTCGGGCGGCGCGCTGTCCGGTGCAAGCCGGTGGAGGTGGCGCGGCAGGTGTTCTAGCGTCTGCCCGCGTGACCGCCGAACAACGATTAGACCTGGTCGCCCCCAGCGGCGACCGGGTCACCGTGACGTTGCCGGACACCGCTCCGGTGAGCAGTGTCGCCGCCGCCGTGCGGTTCGCGGGCGGGTCCTACGGCACCGGCTTCCAGATCGGACCGCGCGGCTACCACGACTTCGCCTGCACGCACGTCGCGCCCGCCACCACCACCGACCGGTTCCTGGTGCACGGTCGGGAGGTCGTGGTCGCCGAGGCGCACGACGGCGAGTCCTCGGTGGCCACGCTGATGGGCGCCTACCACGAGCTGATGACCGTGTACGCGGGCCCCGCGCCCCGCCGGGAACGGGTCTTCGCCCTGTTCAACTCGCTGCGCGTGGACGACCGGGTACCGGGCATGGTGGTCGCCCCCCGCGCGGCGACGCTGCTCGACGCGATGAGCGAGCACCTCGTGCTCGTGGTGCGCGACTTCGGGTCGGTCGCGGTGCCCGGGCCGCGCCAGGCGCGCGACCACGTCCCGGCGCACGCGGGCGCCCCCACGCGCCACGGCGAGGTGTGGAAGGTCGCGCTGCCCGGCGCGGCGGGCTCGCCCAGGGCGGCGGACCACCTGTTCGTGCTCGGCTGCGCGGCGGGCGTGGCCGAGGTGCAGCTCTCCGGCTCGCCGCACCGGACCGACGCCGAGCGCCTCGACTGGCTGGACGGCATCGGCGTGGCGTGGAGCGCGGCGTGAACCCCGGCACGGCGTTCGCCGTCCTCACCTGGGTCGCGATCCTGGTGCTGTTCCTGGGCCTGGCCGCCGTGCTGCGGGAGGTGCGGCTGCTGCGCGCGGCCGTGGCCCGCGACCCCGGCGGGTTCTCCGCGGCGCAACCGGACCTGGTGCTGGGCCCGCGCTTCGCCGGGCGCGTGGTGCTGGCCGCCGACTCCGGGTGCCCGCTGTGCGTGGCCGTGGCGCGGCGGCTCACCGGCACGAGCCGCGCGCTGCTGCTCACCCACGAGTCGCCGGACGCGTGGGACGCGGGCCTGGAGGTGGCGTCCGACCGCGAGGCGTGGCGGGTCGTGTCGCACCTCGCGCCGCCCGTGCTGATGCTGGTCGGCCCGGACGGGCGGGTGGCGCGCACGGTGCTGCCGGTGCGCGAGGAACAGGTCGACGACGTGCTCGACGAGTGGGGGGTGCGCGATGCCCGCGTTCGACTCGATCCCTGACCTGGACGGTCCCGACCCCGGCGCGGGCCGCAGCACCGCCCTGCGCGACCTGGAACCGGCGCGGCGGCGCACCGTGCTCAAGGCCGTGGCGCTGGGCGCGCTGACCCTCGGGGCCGCCGCGCTGTCCTTCCCGCGCCGCGCCCGCGCCGAGACCGGCCCGAACGCCCTCACCGGCTGGGACCGCACGGACTGCCGCGACGCCTACCCCACCGGCTACCCGGAGGACGGCGACACCGGCGGCGAGTTCACCAACACCTACGCCGCCTGCTACGCCGGGTCGTGGCGCAGCAGCGAGTTCTGCGAGGCGGGCTGGCACAAGTACGGCACGGTCACCGTCGGGGACGTGCAGGTCGACCACATGCCGGTCGCCACCACGTGCGGCACCCTGTCCGCCAAGAACGCCTGGCGCTGGACCACGCCGGACGGCAAGGTCTACCGCTGCTCCGACGGGTTCAGCACCTACTGGGGCGGCGGGCAGACCGGGCAGACGTACCTGACGATCTGCCGGGCCAGGGTCTGATGCCGTGGCACCCGGTCGTCCTCGCCGTCGCGCTCACCGCCGCGTCGGCGGGCGGGGCGGCGTTCGCGCCGTGGCTGTTCCTCGGCGTCACCGCCGGGTTCGCCACGTCCGGCTCCACTTGAAGCCGGAACTCGGCCGACGTGCTGAGCTCGCCGGTCTGGCGAGGCACACCCGCGCTGGCGTTCCGCGCCGGCCTGCTCCTCGGGGGCGCGCTCAGCGCCGCCGCGCTCCTGGTGGTCGGCTCGCTGCTGCGCGTGCCGCTGCCGGGGTGGCTGCGGTGGGCGCTGGTGGCCCTGGCGCTCGTCGCCCTGCTGCTGCGGGAGGCGCGCGTGCTGCGGTTCGCGCTGCCGGAGAACCGGCGGCTGGTGCCGGAGAGCGTGTTCCGGCTGGGCCGCCTGCTCGGTCCGCTCCAGTTCGGCCTGGAGATGGGCACGGGCGTGCGGACCTACCTGCCCAGCGGGCTGCCGTACGCGGCGGCGCTGGCGGTGCTGCTCACCGCGCCGCCGGCGGGCGCGCTGTGGGCGGGCGTCGGGTTCGGCCTGGGCCGGGCGCTGATGACGACGGCCGCGCTGCGCCACCCCGGCGACTGGCACGCCCTGTGGAGCCGCCACTCGGCGCGGCTCGCGGTGCTGCTCGGCTGCGCGTTCCTGGTGTCGCTGGCGGGCGCGGCCCTGACCGGCTGATCGTGTCGAGCTGATCGTCCCGAATGGAGAAAGACCGTGCGTTCGCCCCACCTGCTCCTCGTCCCGCTGCTGGCGGCGGGCGCGCTCACCGCGCCGGCCGCGGCGCCCGCGCGGGCCGCCGCCGTGACCGGGCCGGCGGTCACGCTGGTCACCGGTGACCGGTTGACCCTGCTGCCCGGTCCGAAGGGCCTCGCGGTGCGGGTCGAACCGGCGCCGGGCCGCGAGCACATCGGGTTCCTGCGCGACGGCGACCGGGTCGTGCCGTCCGACGCCCTGCCGCTGCTCGACGCCGGCCGGCTGGACCCCCGGCTGTTCGAGGTCGCGGACCTGCCGCGCGACCGGCCCGCGCCGCTGATCGTCACCGACGCGGGCGGCGACGTGCCCGCGACCCGGTCGCGCGCCCTCCCGAGCGTGCGCGGCGCGGCGGTGGAGCCGGCCGGCGGGTTCTGGTCGTGGTTCACCCGCTCGAACGCCTCGGCCTGGCTGGACGGGGTGTCGAAGCCGACGCTGGACGTGAGCGTGCCGCAGGTCGGCGCGCCCGCGGCGTGGGCCGCCGGGTTCACCGGCGCGGGCGTGACCGTCGGCGTCCTGGACACCGGTGTCGACGCGGACCACCCCGACCTGGTCGGGCGGGTCGTCGAGCAGGCCGACTTCACCGGCTCCGGCACCGCCGACGAGGTCGGCCACGGCACGCACGTCGCCGGGGTCGTCGCGGGCAGCGGCGCGGCGTCCGGCGGGCGCCACCGCGGTGTCGCGCCGGACGCGCGCCTGGTCAGCGGCAAGGTCTGCACCGCGTTCGGCTGCCCCGACTCCGCGGTCATCGCGGGCATGGAGTGGATCGCGACCCGCGCCCCCGTGGTGAACATGAGCCTCGGCGGGGCGTCCAGCGACGGCACGGACCCGGTGTCGCGCGCCCTGAACGACCTCACCGCCCGGCACGGCACGCTGTTCGTGGTCGCCGCGGGCAACGACCGCGCGCTCGACGGGCCCGACCCGCTCGCCTCGGTCACCTCCCCCGCCGCGGCCGACGCCGCGCTCGCCGTGGGCAGCGTCGCGGAGGACGACACGACCAGCCCGTTCTCCCCGCGCCTGCCCCGGCTGCGCGACCACGCGGTGAAGCCCGACATCGCCGCGCCCGGCAGCGACATCGTGTCCGCGCGCGTCCCCGGCACCCCCGCCGGCGACACCGCGCCGGTGGACGAGCACTACGCGGCCCTGTCCGGCACGTCGATGGCCGCGCCGCACGTCGCCGGGGCCGCCGCGCTGCTGCGGCAGCAGCACGGCGACTGGGCGGCGGACCGGCTCAAGCCGCACCTGGTCAGCACCGCGCACCCGACCGCCGACGTGTTCGAGCAGGGCGCGGGCCGGCTGGACGTGGCCCGCGCGGTCGGCCAGGGCGTCAGCGCGTCGGGCGGGGTCGGCTTCGGGTTCCTGCCCTGGCCGCACACCGCGCGCCAGGACCGCGCGGTGACCTACCGCAACGACGGCGCGGCGCCCGTGACGCTCTCGCTGACCACCGACTCCCCGCTGTTCACGCCGTCCGCGCCGCAGGTCGTGGTGCCCGCGCGGGGCACCGCCTCGGTCGTGGTGCACGCGCACCCGGCGGGCGCGTCGGGCCGGCAGGGCGCGCGGCTGACCGGCACCGCGCCCGGTGTCGTAGTGCGCACCGCGCTCACCGCGGTGCTCGAACCGGAGAGCCACGACCTGCGGGTGACCCTGCGCGGGCGCACCGGCACGACCGCGTCGTCCGTGGTGAAGGCCGTGGACACCGCGACCGGCGCGGCGTTCGGCGTGCGGCTGGTCGGCGGCACGGGCGTCGTGCGGCTGCCCAGGGGGCGCTACGACGTCAACGCCGTCGAGCTGTCCGGCGGCAACGACGTCACCGTGCTGTCGCGGCCGGGCGTGACCGTGGACCGGGCCGGCGAGGTGGTGCTCGACGCGACCGCGGGCACGCCGGTCACCACGACCGTGGACCGGGCCGACGCCGAGTTCCGGGTGGGCGAGCTGCTGCTGGTGTCCGGGACGGCCGAGCGGACCTCCGCGCTGGGCTGGTTCGCCCGGCCCGGCCAGCGCGTGCACCTGGTCGCCACCCCCGGCACGGTCACCGACCACGTGTTCTCCTTCTCCTACCGGGTGCTGCTGACCACCCCGGACACCGCCTACAACCTCGCGTTCCTGTCGCGCGGGGCCATCCCGGCGGGCCGGTTCACCGCGCACGACCGCGACCTGGCCCGGGTGGACGCCCGCTACTACGCCCAGGGCGCGCCCGGCGAGGCGCAGCGGTCGGACTACGCGATGATCGACGCCCCCGGCGCGAACAGCGGCATCTTCGAGGCGAACCCGCACACGATCCCGAGCCGCCGCACCGAGTTCTACACCGCGTCGGACGACGTGACGTGGCAGCACCTGACCGCGGTGTTCCCGCCGGGCGCGGAGGACGTGGAGAACAGCGTCTCCTACCGCTCCTACCGGCCCGGCCGGTACTCGACGCACTGGAACCGCGCGCCGCTCGGCCCGGCGTTCGGCGACGCGTCGCTCGGGTTCGGCGTGCAGCGGGTCGACGGGCGGCTGTCGGTGGGCGTCACCCTGCTCTCCGGCGGCGACCCCGACCAGTTCACCCTGATCTCCTACAACGCGACGGGCACCACCGAGCTGTTCCGCGACGGGGTGTCGCTCGGCGTGAGCGACCTGCCGGGCACGGGCGTGTTCGACGTCCCCGAAGCGCCGGGGACGTACACGCTGCGGTCCACCGCCGAGCGCTCGGTGCCGTGGTCGGTGATCGGCACGCGGGCGGACGTGACGTGGACGTTCCGCGAGTCGGGCGGGCCGGCGCCGGTGATGGTGGTGCGCGCGTCGGCCGACGTGGACGAGCAGGGCCGCGCGCCCGCCGGGCGGGTGTTCCCGGTGCGGCTGGTCACGCAGCACCAGCCGGGCGCGCCGACCTCCCGGGTGGTGTCGCTGAAGGTCGAGTCGTCGGCCGACGACGGGGCCACCTGGCGGGCCGCGCCCACCGCGTTCGACGGCCGCGGTTCGGGCGTGGCACTGGTGACCCACCCGGCCGCGCCGGGCTTCACGTCCCTGCGGATCACCGCCCGCGACGCCGCCGGGAACTCGGTGTCGCAGACGGTGGTCCGGGCCTACCGGACGCGGTAGGCGCTCGTCGGGGTGTTCGGGGGCGTCGCCGTCGGCGGCGCCCGCCCGCGGGGGTGGCGGGGCTCAGTCCGTCGCCGGGGCCAGCAGCTGGGCCAGGACGCGCTTCACCGCGACCGTGAACCGGCCCATCACCGTGTCCGGCGCGCCGAGCAGCACCAGCAGCAGCGTGCCGCTCAACGGCTGCACGCCGACGCACCCCCGGTCGCCCTCCAGCACGACGCCCTGGAGCCGGCCGAGGTTGGACGCCTGCACGAACCGGTACCCGATGCCCGCCGACGCGGCGGCCATCGCGGCGACCTGGTCCGCGGTGTCCTCGGGGTGGGGCATGCCGGGACCGAGGTCGGCGGCGATGACGATGCCGTCGCGGCTCGTCACCACCAGGCCGTCCACGCCGTCGACGGCCGCCCGCACCGTGCCGAGCAGTTCCCCCAGGGCCTCGGGGTCCTGGAGCCGGATCTGCACCCGGTCCGCGGTCATACGATCAGCGCCTGCTCGACGCGCCGCAGGTGCAGCCGGGCCAGGGCCAGGTTCGCGCGCGAGCGGTCGAGGACCAGGTAGAGGAAGAGGCGGGTGCCCTTGTCCTCCGCCAGCGGCCGGATGATGTGGTACTGCTTGGCGAGCGTGATCAGGATGTCCTCGATCGCGTCGTCGAGCTGGAGCGACGCGATGGTGCGCAGCTTGGCCCGGACCACCTCGGTGTTGCCCGCGCCCGCCGTTTCGAGGTCCAGCAGCGCGTTGCCGCCCTGCGCGCCGAGCGTCATGCCGCTGTCGTAGTCGACCAGCGACACCCCCACCGCGCCTTCGACCGACATCGCCTCGCGCAACATCTCGTCGATGTTCACCCGCAGGACCTCCACCTCGAACGATCAACCGACACGCACCGTACCCAGTGATCCGCCGATGGGCTGGACGGTCGCCGCACCCGCAAGGCAAATAGGGCGAGAATGTTACGTACCGGAGTGGTGCTGCCCCGTTCGAGGTAGTCGGATGGGACGGGGCCGGTGTGGCGAGGACCACGTCATGCGCATCAGGCGGGTTCACCTGTTCTGGTGTAGAGCCCCGCCGGGCGGGAAACCCAGCGGTGCGCCCCCGATGCGCTGTCCCAGGGGCGTTGGACCACCACCACGAGGAAGCGGTATGCCGGATCACAGCTCGCTGCGGGCCCCCGTCGTCACACCGGCCGCGCATGCCGCCACCGGGGAGGTCGCGCTGGACGCCTCCCCCACGTCCGACAACCTGGCCGCGATGCGCGGCGAGATCGCCCGCGTCCTCGCCGGGTCGGACGAGGAGTTCGTGCAGGACGTGCAGCTCGTCGCGACCGAACTGGCCGCCAACGCCTGCGACCACGCCGCCGCGCCGCGCCACCTCGTGCTGCGCAGCGAGCACGGCGGCACCGGCTCGCACCTGGTCGTCGAGGTGCGCGACGGCACGCCGGACCGGTTGCCGCTGGTCGGCCGCTCCACGCTGGGCGAGCACCGCGGCAACGGGATGCGGATGGTGCTGACGCTGTGCCAGGACTGGGGCGTGCGCCGGATGGCGGAGGCGAAGGTGGTGTGGGCCCGGCTCCCCTTTCCCGTCCTGACCCCGGCGCTCACCGGCTGACCCCGCCCCCGGCGCTCGCCGGCCGCACCCGCACCCGTCCGCGGATCGAGGTTTGCCTTCACCCGTTCGTGGGCATGGATGATCTGTGACTTCCTCGCAGCTGCCCTCGACGGCGACCACCAGCACGACCCCCGGTGACGCGGCGGTGGTCCGCGTCACCGGCGAGATCGACATGTTCACCAGCGACGACCTCTTCCACCGCTGCGCGTCCGCCCTCGACGGCGGCGCGGCGGGTCTCGTCGTGGACCTCTCGGAGGTGACGTTCTTCGCCTCCTCCGGCATCGCCGCGCTCGGCCGGGTCCGTGAGCACAACGCCGCGCCCCGCCGCCCCGTCCACGTGGTCGCGTCGAGAGCGGTGCGGCGCTCCCTGGAGCTGACCGCGATGGACCGCCTCCTGCCCCTGCACGACACCGCCGACGAGGCCCTCGCCGCGGTCCGCTTCGAGGCCCACCTGGACGGTGCGGCCGGCTGAGACCCCGCGGGCGTGGTCCGGCCTCCCCCTGGGCGGGGCTACGCCCGCGGTTCGCCCAGGCGGACCACGACGACGCCGAGCAGGGTCAGCGCTCCGCCGAGCAGCTGGACCGGGCGCGGCGCCTCCCCCAGCAGCAGCCAGGCGAAGACCAGGGTCATCAGCACCTCGGTGAGCGCCACGAACGACGCCAGCCGCGAGCCGAGGCGGCGGGTCGCGGCGATGCCGGTGACGTAGCCGAGCGCCGCGGTCACCACGCCGAGGCCGAGCACCGGCAGCCACCACGGCACGGTGACCCCGTCGAACGACACCGGCCCGGTGGTCGCGCCGAGCGGGACGAAGCCGACCAGGCCCGCCAGGAGCAGTACCAGCCCGCCGAGCAGCAGGCCGCCGGCGGCGAGGGCGCTGCCCGGCAGGGCGTCGTCCTCCCGGGCGGAGAGCACGAAGTAGACCGCCGCCCCC
This sequence comes from Saccharothrix sabaoui, assembly GCF_051756985.1. Lineage (NCBI taxonomy): Bacteria > Bacillati > Actinomycetota > Actinomycetes > Pseudonocardiales > Pseudonocardiaceae > Saccharothrix > Saccharothrix sabaoui. Next base: position 83,262 of record NZ_JBPKJK010000006.1, on the reverse strand, counting down.
ACCATCGCGCCCAGCGCCCACAGGACGCCGACCGCGTCCACCTCCGCGCCGGACAGCAGGTCCAGGACCAGCAGCAGGCCGCCGGCGGCGAGCACCACCCCGAGGACGGTCAGGCGACCGGGCCGCTGCCCGTGCCGCAGCCAGAGCCAGCCGACCACGGCCACCGGCGCGGTGTACTCCACGAGCAGCGCGACCCCGACCTCCATCCGCGCCACCGCGTTGAAGAAGGCCAGCTGGCAGGCCGCGACGGCGACCAGGCCGTAGCCGAGGAGCAGTCCGGCGTTGCGGCGCACCAGGTGCCAACGCCCGCGCAGCCGGACGACGGCCACCGGCAGCAGCACGACACCGGCCAGCAGGACCCGCACCGCGACCGCGGCCGCCGACGTCCACCCGGCCTCCATCAGACCCCGGCCAAGCGGCCCGGACAGGCCGAACGCCGATGCCGACACGGCGGCCAGCCCCAGCCCGGACGTGACCCGACCGGCCGTCTTGTCATGCGTCACGATGCTCATGACCCATGACGCTATGGACGGTGGCGGTAATCTGTCAACATGGTCTTCACCCATGACACGACCGCCGCCCTGCTCGCGGCGGTCGACCTCGTGAACTCGGCGGTGGAGCCGGACACGATGACCGGCCTGGCACAGGTCGACGCGTTCTTCGCGAAGCACGGCTACACCGGCGCGCGGGCCCGCGACGCCCGCGACCTGGAGGCGGTCCGCGCGCTGCGCGCCCCGCTGCGCCGGATGCTGACCAGCGACCGCGACACGGCGGCGGAGCTGGTCAACGAGGTGCTCGCCACCCACCGCGCGGTGCCCAGGCTGGTGCGGCACGACGGGTTCGACTACCACCTGCACGTCGTGCACCCGGACACGCCGCTGGCCGACCGGATCGCCGCCGAGACGGCCATGGCCGTGGTCGACGTGGTCCGGGCCGACGAGATGAGCAGGCTGTCCGTGTGCGCCGACGAGACCTGCGACGGCGTGGTGCTCGACCTGTCCCGCAACCGGTCGCGCCGCTACTGCAGCACCGCGTGCGGCAACCGGCTCGCGGTGGCCGCCTACCGGGCCCGGCGCAGGTGACCCCGGCCCGTCAACCCAGGTCGCGCAGCACCTCGCCGAGGACGGCGACGCCCTCCGCGATGTCGCCCGCCGTGGTCGCGGCGTAGCCGAGGACCAGGCCCGGGTCGCCGGGTCGGGCGCGGTGCCAGGACAGCGGGTGCGCCTTCACGCCCCGGGCCAGGGCGGCGGCGGCCAGGTCCACGTCGGCGAACGGCACGTCGAAGGTGACCATCAGGTGCAGGCCGGCCGCCGCGCCGTGCACGCGCGCCCGCGGCAGGTGCCGGCGGACGGCCCCGATCATCGCGTCGCGGCGCTCGCGGTGGCGGCGGCGCACCAGGCGCAGGTGGCGCTCCAGGTCGCCGTCGCCCATCAGCCGCGCCAGGACCAGCTGCGGCAGCACCGCGTTGCCGAGGTCGGTGTCGCGCTTGGCCGCCACCACCGCGTCCCGGTACCGGGCGGGCGCGAGCAGCCAGCCGGTGCGCAGGGCCGGTGCCAGCAACTTCGACACGCTGCCCGCGTAGCAGACGCCGTCGGCGCGCAGGGACCGCAGCGCGGGCACGGGCGGCCGGTCGTAGCGGTGCTCGGCGTCGTAGTCGTCCTCGATCACCAGGCCGCCGGCGTCCACCCACCGCATCAGCTCGCGCCGCCGCCGCCCGTCGAGGACCACCCCGGTCGGGAACTGGTGCGCGGGCGTGAGCAGGACGGCGGGCGCGCCGGTGGCCACGAGGTCGTCGACGCGGACGCCGTGCCCGTCGACGGGGACCGGCGGGGTGGCCAGGCCCCAGTTGCCCAGCTGCTGCCGGGCGCCCAGCGAGCCCGGGTCCTCCACCGCGACCGCGGTGACGCCGTCGTCCCGCAGCACGCGGGCGAGCAGGGCGAACGCCTGCGCGACCCCGGCGACGACCAGCACGTCGTCGGGGTCGGCGCGGATGCCCCGGTTGCGGGCGAGCCAGGCGGCCACCGCGGCGCGGAACGGCGGCGCGCCGCGCGGGTCGCCGTAGCCGAAGTCGGCCGGTGACAGGTCGGCCAGCACGGACCGCTCGGCGCGCAGCCACGCGGCGCGCGGGAACGCGGCCAGGTCGGGCACGCCGGGCGAGAGGTCGATCCGCGCGGGCACCGCGCGCAGCGCCTCGAAGGCCGCGGCACCCGCGCTGAACACCGGCTCGGGCGGCGGCGCGGGCGGTCCGGGCGGCGGCGCGGGGGTGACCGGGGCGGCGAGCACGACCGTCCCGGCGCGACCGCGACCGGCGACCTGCCCGTCCTCGGTCAGCCGCTGGTACGCCTCGGTGACCACGCCGCGCGACACGCGCAGCTCCGCGGCCAGCGCCCTGGTCGGCGGGAGCCTGCCGCCGACCGGCAGCCTGCCGTCCGCGATGGCCCGCCGCAGCTGCCGGGTGAGCCAGTCCGCGAGGCCGCCGACCGGCGCGTCGGCGAGGTCCAGCTGGAGGAAGTCCGCGCCGGTCGCGAGCCCCCCGGTCGCGGGCCCGCCGGTTTCGGACCTGCCGGTTTTGGACCTGCCGACTGGATCTTCTTTGGACCTGCTCACCGGACCATTGTGCCGGGAGGCTGAGGGCATGCAGGCACTCACCACCCCCACCCGGTCACCGGCGCGCGCCGTCGCCGCCGGCATCACCGCGATGGCCCTGGTCGGCGGCAGCGTCGGGGTCTCCCGCACGCTCGTCGACGCACCGCTGTTCACCACCCAGGCGGTCCGCTACACCGCCGCGATCGCCGTCCTCGCGCTGGTCGCCAGGCTCCTCGGGGTGCCGGTGGTGCGACCGCGCGGCCGGGAGTGGTGGTGGCTGGCGGGCATCGCGGCCACCGGGCTGGTGCTGTTCAACGTGGCCGTGGTGCGCGGGGTCGCGCACGCCGAACCGGCGGTCGTCGCGGTCGCCGTGGCGTGCGTGCCGGTGGTGATCGGGGTCGTCGGCCCGCTGCTGGAGCGGCGGACGCCGCAGGGACCGGTGCTGGTCGCGGCCGTCGTGGTCACGGCGGGCGCCGCGCTGGTCGAGGGCGCCGGGCGGGCGGACGCGGAGGGCGTGGCGTGGGCCGCGGTCGCGATGGCGTGCGAGGCGGCGTTCACGCTGCTGGCGATCCCGGTGCTGGCGCGGCACGGCGCGTGGGGCGTCTCGCTGCACTCGGTCTGGTTGGGCGCGGTGATGTTCGGCGCGCTGGCGCTGGTGGCGGAGGGCGCGGGCGCGGTGGCCTCGGTGACGGCGGCGGAGTGGGCGGCGGTCGCCTACCTGGCCGTGCTGGTCACGGCGGTCGCGTTCGTGCTGTGGTACTCCACGGTCGCCGCGCTCGGCTCGGGGCCGGTCGGCCTGCTCACGGGCGTCGCACCGGTCGCCGCCGCGCTGGCCGGGATCGCGGTGGGCAGCCGCGCGCCGGGACCGCTGGTGTGGGCCGGGATGGCCGTGGTGGTGCTGGGGCTCGCCCTCGGCCTGCGCGGTTCGAACCTGCGCGGCTCGAACCTGCGCGGTCCGGACCTGCGCCGTCCGGGTTCGCACGATCAGGGTTCGCACGGTCCGGACCTGCGGGAACGGGCCGGTGAACCGGCGTGAGGCGACGCGGGCGTTTCCCCGCCCGACCGGCCGGTGAGGTGGGAGAAGGAGGAGGACCACTCCTCTCCACTCTCAACTTATAGCGCACCCCGGGGCTTGCGGCAAGGGCCCGGTGATGCCGCAGAATCGCCGCTCACCACCGGAACCTGCGGAAATGGGTGTCGCGAAGTGCGTGTGCTGTTGTCGACCTACGGGTCGCGGGGGGACGTCGAACCACTGGTCGGTCTCGCGGTGCGGTTGCGGGAAGCCGGCGCCGAGGTGCGGGTGTGCGCGCCGCCGGACGAGGACTTCGTGCGCCGGCTGGCCGGGATCGGCGTGGCGCTGGTGCCGGTCGGGCCGTCGGCGAGCGCGCTGACGACCGCGGCCCCGGCGCCGTCGTCCCTGCCGCGGCGGGCGGCCGAGTTGATCACGAGCCTGTTCGGGCAGGTCACCGCGGCGGCCGAGGGGTGCGACGCGGTGGTGGCGACCGGCGCGCTGCCGGCCGCGGCGGGCGCGCTGTCGGTGGCCGAGCGCCTGGGCGTCCGGGCGGTGTCGGTGACCTTCCAGCAGCTCACGCTGCCGTCGCCGCACCGCCCGCCGCTGGCGTACCCGGGCCGGCCGTTCCCGGAGGGCGTCACCGACAACGGGGCGCTCTGGGACCTGGACGCGCGGAGCATCGACGCGCTGTTCGGCGAGGCGCTCAACGCGAGCCGGGTGTCGGCCGGCCTGCCGCCGGTGGACCGCGTCCGCGACTACGTCGTCGGCGACCGGCCGTGGCTGGCGACGGACCCCGTCCTGGACCCGTGGCGCGGGGCGCCGGAGCTGGACGTCGTGCAGACCGGCGCGTGGTTCGCGCCCGGGTCCCGGCCGCTGCCGGACGAGCTGGTGGCGTTCCTGGACGCCGGCGACCCGCCGGTCTACGTGGGCTTCGGCAGCATGCCGATGCACGGCTCCCCGGACGCCGCCCGCGCGGCGGTGGAGGCGGTCCGGGCGCAGGGCCGCCGCACGGTGCTCTCCCGCGGCTGGGCCGGGCTGGCCCCGGTGGACGACGCCGACGACTGCTTCACCGTCGGCGAGGTCGACCACCGGGCGCTGTTCGGCCGGGTGGCCGCCGTCGTGCACCACGGCGGGGCGGGCACGACGACGACGGCGGCCCGCGCCGGCGCGCCACAGGTGGTGGTGCCCCAGGCGGTGGACCAGCCGTACTGGGCCGGTCGGGTGGCCGCGCTGGGCATCGGCGCGGCGCACGACGGCCCGACCCCGACCGCGGGTTCGCTGTCGGCCGCGCTCGCGACGGCCCTGTCCCCCGCCACCCGCGCCCGGGCCGCCGCCGTGGCCGACGAGGTCCGCGTGGACGGCGCGGCGGTGGCCGCGAGGCTGCTGCTCGACGGGCCCGCTGCCCGACGCCACCGACCGGGAGGGGCCTGAGCGTGATTTGACAGGGGGCGGAGAATGAAAAATCGGCCTGCTCTTCACCGAGGGGTGAACAGCCTGCCGAATCTACTACGAGATTAGCCGTTGCGGGGAGCACGTGTCAACTCAGGGTTATGAAGAAGAGCTGCGGTCCGAACGGGACTACGTGGCCGGGCTCTACGCGCGGCTGGACGCCGAGCGCGCGCGGGTGAAGAACGCGTACGACGCGGCGCTGCGGGGGCGCGACGGCACCCCGGTGGAACGGGATTCCGAGGTGCGCGCGCTGGTCAAGGAGGCGAAGCGGCTGGCCGTGGCCGACAACGGGCTGTGCTTCGGCCGGCTGGACGCGGTGTCGGGCGAGCGCCGGTACATCGGCCGGATCGGCCTGTTCGACGAGGGCGGGGACTACGACCCGGTGCTGCTCGACTGGCGGGCGCCGGCGTCGCGCGCGTTCTACGTCGCCACCGGGGCGAACCCGGAGGGCATGCGCCGCCGCCGCCAGTTCCACGCGCGCGGGCGCCGGGTGGTCGGCTTCACCGACGAGGCGCTCGGCCGCCCCAGCGGTGACGAGGGCGAGGACGCGGCGCTGCTCGCGGCGGTCAACGCGCCGCGCGGCGAGGGCATGCGCGACATCGTGGCGACGATCCAGGCCGAGCAGGACGAGATCATCCGCCTCGACCACCCCGGCGTGCTGGTGATCGAGGGCGGGCCGGGCACCGGGAAGACCGTGGTGGCGCTGCACCGCGTCGCGTACCTGCTCTACACCCAGCGCGAGCGGATGGAGCGGCACGGCGTGCTCGTGGTCGGGCCGAACCCGGCGTTCCTCCACCACATCGGCCGCGTGCTGCCGTCGCTGGGCGAGTCCGACGTGGTGTTCACGACCACCGGCGGCCTCGTGCCCGGCCTGCGGGTCACCGCCGAGGACGCCCCGGACGCGGCGCGGCTCAAGGGGTCGCTGAAGGTCCTGGACGTGCTGGCGGCGGCGGTCGCCGACCGCCAGTGCCTGCCGGAGGAGCCGTTGCCGCTCGAACTGGGCGGCGTCCCGGCGCGGATCGACGCCGAGACCGCGGAGTGGGCCCGGGAGGAGGCGCGCGCGAGCGGGCTGCCGCACAACGAGGCGCGCGCGGTGTTCGCCGAGATCGTCACGTACGTGCTCACCGAGCGGGCCATCCCCCGGATCGGCAAGGGCTGGCTGACCCGGGAGGACCGCACGTCCTGGGAGCGCCTGCGGGTCGAGCTGCGCAAGGAGCTGGCGGAGAGCGACGAGTTCGCCGCCGCGCTGGACGAGCTGTGGCCGGTGCTGACGCCGGAGGACGTGCTGGCGACGCTCCTCTCCTCCCGCGAACGGCTGCGGGCGGCGGGCGGCGACCCGGTGCTGTGGCGCGCGGTCGGCGACGCCTGGACGGTGTCGGACGTGCCGCTGCTCGACGAGCTGGTGGACCTGCTGGGCCGCGACGAGGCGGTCGACCGGGAGGCCGAGCGGCAGCGGCGGGCGGCGACCGCGCACGCCGCCGAGGTGCTGGACAGCTTCGTCGGCCGCCAGGACTCGATGGACGACGAGGACCACCTGTTCGCCACGGACCTGCTCTACGCCGAGGACCTGGCGGAGCGCTTCGTCGAGCAGGACACCCGCGAGCTCGTCGAGCGGGCCGCCGCGGACCGGGACTGGACCTACCGGCACGTCGTGGTCGACGAGGCGCAGGAGCTGTCCGAGATGGACTGGCGGGTGCTGATGCGGCGCTGCCCGGGCCGGTCCTTCACGGTGGTGGGCGACCTCGCGCAACGCCGGTCGCCGGCCGGCGCGACGTCGTGGGAGGCGGTGCTGGAGCCGTACGTGCCCGACCGCTGGGTCTACCGGTCGCTGACCGTGAACTACCGCACGCCCGCGGAGATCATGACGGTCGCCGCCGCGGTGCTCGCCGACTTCGCGCCGGACGTCCGGCCGCCGGACTCGGTCCGCGCGTGCGGCGTGCGGCCGTGGTCGAGGCGGGTCGACGGGGACGGGCTGGCCGCCGCCGTCGCGGAGTTCGCGCGGGAGGAGGCCGGTCGGGAGGGCACCAGCGTCGTGATCGGGCCGCCGGACGTGCCGGGCGCGGTGGCGGCGTCGGAGACGAAGGGCCTGGAGTTCGACGCCGTGCTGGTCGTGGAACCGGAGCGCATCCTCGCCGACGGCCCACGCGGCGCGGCCGAGCTGTACGTCGCCCTCACCCGGGCCACCCAGCGCCTCGGTGTCCTGCACCGGGAGCCGTTGCCGGCGGCGCTGGCCGGGCTGGTCGACGTCGGGACGCCGGCGCGGGCCGGGGACCGGGGGTAGTCGTCGGGGACCGGCGCGGGATTCGCCCTATCGGGGTGTTTAAACCGTTCTCACCCGGATGTGGACGCATGTCCCGCGCCGCTCCCCGCCCGACGTTCGGACCATGGTGCGCCATGAGCACCACTCCTATCTTCGACGCGCTGTTCGAGGCCCACTTCGGTCCCGCCCACCGGACGACCACCGCACCGGGCGCCTGCCCCGAGGTCGTCCAGCACCGCGCGCACGAGCAGCGGCAGCCGCTGCCCAGCCCCCTCCAGCAGTGGTGGGACAGCGCGGCCCCGCCGGTGCGGCACGCCCGTTGAGCGGTGCGGCGGACCGGAACGTCGGCGCGGTGGTGTGACCGGCACCTCCTCGACGGAATGGACGATACGGTCCCGTCCGACGTATGTTGGACGGGACGATACCGTTCCGTCCGATTGAGGAGTCCCGTGTCCACCACCGCACCGCGCCAGGTCGTCGACGAGGCGATGCGCCTGCTCCTGGCCCACGACATGCCCGGTTTCGCCGACCTGTGGGCCGAGGACGGCGTCCTGGAGTTCCCGTTCGCCGCCGCCGGTTCGCCGCGCCGCCTGGAGGGCCGGGCCGCCGTGCACGACTACCTGCGCGGCTACAACGACCTGGTCGCGCCGAGGGCGGTCACCGCGCTGACCCTGCACGAGACCACCGACCCGACGACCGTCGTGGTCGAGTTCGAGGTGGAGGGCGTGGCCGTGCCCACGGGCGCGGACTACCGGATGGCCTACATCGCGGTGATCACCGTCGTCGACGGGGCGATCACCCACTACCGCGACTACTGGAGCCCGAAGGCCGCCGAAGACATGGGCTTCGCGGCATGACGGCCCTGGTCACCGGCGGCACCGGCACGACCGGCAGCCGCGTCGCCGCCCTGCTGCGCCCGACCACCCCGGTGCGCGTCGCCAGTCGCCGCCCGGGCGTGGACCGGGTGCCCTTCGACTGGACCGACCCCGCCACGCACGCGCCCGCGCTGGACGGCGTGGACCGCGTCTACCTCGTCGCGCCGATCGGGGTGGCCGAGCCGGCGCCGCTGGTCGAACCGTTCCTCGCCGCGGCGGCGGACGCGGGCGTGCGCCGCGTCGTGCTGCTCGGCTCCTCCGCGATCGAGGAGGGCGGCACCGGCATGGGCGCGCTCTACCGGCTGGTCCGCTCCGCCGTCCCGGAGTGGGCGGTGCTGCGCCCGTCGTGGTTCATGCAGAACTTCACCGGTGACCACGCCGTCGCGCACTCCCTGCGCGCCGACCGCGAGGTGGTCACCGCCACCGGCGACGGCCGGGTGGCGTTCGTGGACGCCGACGACATCGCCGCGGTCGCGTTCCGCGCGCTCACCGACCCCGAGCCGCACGACGCGGAGCACGTGATCACCGGCCCGGAGGCGTTGAGCTACGCCGACGCCGCCGCGACGATCGCCCGGGTCACCGGGCTGCCCGTCCGGCACCGGTCGGTCGACGTGCCCACCCTGGTCGACCGGCTGGCCGCGGCGGGCCTCCCCCGCACCTTCGCCGCCGTGCTCGCCGGCCTGGACGAGGACATCGGGCGCGGCGCCGAGGACCGGGTCACCGACACCGTGGCCCGGGTGACCGGCCGGCCGCCCCGCTCGTTCGCCGAGCACGTGGCGGCCCACCGGGAGGTGTTCGCCGCGTGACCAGGCGCACGCCGTCCGGCGCGGCCGTCCTCCAGCCGCAGATCACCTCCGCCATCACCGAGGCCGTGCTGGACGAGCTGGCCGAGCACGGCTACGGCCGGCTGTCGATGGAGGCGGTGGCCAAGCGCGCCGGTGTGGGCAAGAGCGCGCTGTACCGCCGCTGGCCGGCCAAGCCGGACATGGTGGTCGCGGTGCTCTCCGAGTTCAGCGTCCCCCTCGCCGAGGTCGCGGACACCGGGTCGCTGCGCGGCGACCTGGTGGCCACGCTGCACGCGATGCGCGACTGGCTGACCCACCCGCGCTTCGCCGCGATACTGCCCGACCTCACCGCCGAGGCCGGGCGCAACCCGGTGCTCGCCGAGGCGGTGCGGACCACGATCGGCGAACCCCGGCGCGCCCTGGGCGCGGCCACCCTGCGCCGCGCGGTCGAGCGCGGCGAGCTGCCCGCCGACCTGGACGTGGAACTCGCCCTCGACCTCGTCGGCGCGCCGCTGTACTGGCGGCTGGCCGTGCGCCGGGTGGAGCTGGGGCCGGACTACCTGGAGCGCCTGGCCGAGCACGTGCTGCGCGCGCTGGGCGCCCGTCCGCCCGGAGGCGGCACGGCGGATCGGCCCGAGGGCGGCACGGCGGATCAGGCCGGGGCCGGCACGGCGGATCAGGCCGGGGCCGGCACGGCGGATCAGGCCGGGGCCGGCACGGCGGATCAGGCCGGGGGCGGCACGGCGAAGTAGCCGCCGCCGACCGCGAGCAGGTAGGGGCCGAGCGCGTCCGCCGGCATCCGGGACTGGGCGAGGGCGAACCCGGTGGCGAAGTCGTCCTGGAACGCCATGAACAGCACGCCCTCGTCCGGCGTGCCCTGCGGTGTCGGCGGGGCCTGGTAGGACCAGGACCGGCGGAGCATCCGGGGCGACGCCGCGCCCGGCGTGCGCGGGTTCATCGCCCGGACGTGCGAGTCCAGCGGGACCGCCGCGCCGGTGGGGTCGGCGGCGAGGTCGGGGACGGCGTGCGCCGGGGTGCCGTCGAGCCACGTGCCGTCCCGCCGGCGGCCGATGACCCGGCTCTGCCGCTCCTCGCTGTCGTGGTCCCACAGCCGGTGCGCCAGGCGGATGACGCGGACCGCCAGCAGGGCCTCGCCGGTCGGCAGCAGGACCGACCGGTCGTTGGTGTGGCCCTCGACGAAGCCGAACGGGTTGCGCTGGAGCGAGTCGTCCACGGTGTCGCGCCGGACCGCGGTCCGCCAGGTGACCCGGGTGTCCGGCAGGGCCTCGCACAGCCCGGTCAGGCGGTCCGCGCACGCGGCCTCGTCGTCGCCCTCCACCTGGAGGAACGCGTCGGTGTTCGCGCGCTCGGGCAGCAGCACCTCGCCCGGGAACGGGGGCATCGCGGTCAGGCCGGGCGTGCCGGGCGACAGGCGCGGGCCGAGGCCGACCAGGACGTCCGGCTCGCCGCGCAGCTCGCGCAGCGGACCGGCCGCGCCCGTGCGCAGGAACGCCACCGCGCCCGCCCGCGCCGGTCGCCGCAGGGCGGGGTGCTCCACCGCGGCGGCGGGCGCGGTGGAGCAGCCGGTCAGGGCGGTGAGGACGGCTCCGGCCAGGAAGGCGCGCCGGGTCGGGCTCATCCGGCGTGGCCCTCGGCGGGCAGGCCCAGCGCCCGGCCGACCTCGCGGTCCACCGTCGCGTACCCCGCCAGGCCCCACGTGCCGCACGGTTCGGTGCGGTGCGCGACCGGCGCGCCCCGCTCGTCGACGTGCTGCCCGTCCGCGGTGCGGAAGCAGTGGCGCGCCAGCAGGTCGTCCCCGGTCAGGTCGTGGTGCGCCACCGGGCGGAAGTAGCCCTTCGACCACGGCAGCCGGTTGATGAACAGGGGCGGGACCAGCAGGGCGTCCGGGCGCAGCCGCGCGGGGTCCGGCACGGCCCCGTCCGACGGCGGCCCGTAGACGTAGACCAGGTTCGCGCCGGGCATCGGCGCGCGCTCGCGCGGCAGGTCCGCCGCCACCACCCGGCCGAACAGGCGCCTGCCGTCGACCAGGTGCAGCGCGAACACGTCGCCCGCGCGCACCGCCTTGCGCGAACCCGGCCCCGCGACCAGGTTCACCGGGGGTACCCGTTGCGGCCCAACCACGCCTCTCCCCACTTCACGGCCTGATCGTAGTAGGGGTGCTTCGGGCTGATGCTGTTGCGGACGTTCTCGCCCCGGTTGCGGTTGATCAGCGCCTGCTCGATGGCACGCGCCTCGCCCCGGGTCACCGAACCGTTGCGGGTCACCGTCTCCAGGTGGTCGAACGCCTTGCCGGCGTGCTCGCCGGCGCGGCGGGAGACGTTGTTGGTGATCCCCGAGTACACCGAGTCGCCGTTGCGGATGCCCCGGTAGACGTCCACGCCCGCCTCGGCGTTGCGGCCCTGGGTCAGCGCGTTCGGGAACGGCGGCATCGCCTTGGACGCCTTGCCCAGCCCGCCCAGCGCGCCGCCGAGCGCGCCCATCGCGCACCCGCCCGCCGCCGCGCCGCCCACGCCGCCCCAGCCCCAGTCGACCTTGCGGCCGGACAGGCGCTGGCCCGCGTAGTTCATGCCGCCTTCGAGCAGGCCGCCGACCAGGCAGCCCACCAGCAGCGGGTTGTGGCCGGACGGGTCGGTGAGGTTGGTGGGCGAGTTCGCCGCGTAGGCGTAGAGGTTCGTGCCGCCCGCGATGCCGATCGGGTCCTCGGAGACGAACCGCTGCAACGCCGGGCTGTAGTAGCGCGCCCGGTGGTGGCTCAGGCCGGTGCCGTCGTCCTGCCGCCCGGTGAACGCAAGGTCCGAGCCCCGCCGGTCGCCGGTCGTGGCGGGCACGCCGAACGGGTCGTAGGCGGTGGTGGCCGCCGTGGTGCCGTCCGCGCGGCCCAGCGCGACCGGCGAGCCGAGCACGTCGGTCAGGGTCGTGTCGGTGACGCCCGCCGCGGTGCGCGCGAACCACTGGTCCGTGCCGGCGGACAGCAGCGACCCGGTGACCTGGCCCGCCGCGTCCAGTTCGGCGACCGCGTTCGCGCCGTCGGTGACGAACCGCGTGGTCGTGCCGCCGACCACGCGGGTGGTGCGGGTGCCCGCCGCGTCGTAGGCGAACGCGCCGGTGAGCCCGACCCGGCTGGTGCCGGTCAACTGGCCCCGCGCGTTCCACGAGTAGGTGGTGGTGCCGTCGCCGGTCAGGTTGCCGTCGGCGTCGTGGGACAGCGCCGCGCCGCCCGCCGAGGTGAGGCGGTTGGCGTCGTCGTGGGCCAGGCCGGTCCGCGCCGCCGGGAGGGCGACGCCGGCGAGGCTGCCGGTGACCGACGTGCGGCGGCCGGCGGCGTCGTAGGTGTAGCCGAGGTCGCCCTTCGGCGTGCCCTGGTGGGCGTAGGCGATGCCGGTGACCTGGCCCGCGGCGTCGTGGGTGTAGGTCTGGGTCCACCCGCCGGGCAGGGTCAGCACGGCCACCCGGCCCGCCGCGTCCCTGGTGGCGGTGGTGCTGTCGCCGCCGCGGGTGACGCCGGTGAACGCGCCGGACGCGTCGTAGGCGTAGGTGGTGGTGGGCAGCCCGGTCACGGTGGTGGACGCCTGCCTGCCCGCCGCGTCGTAGCCGCGGCCGACCGCGCCGTTGGGGCCGGTGACCGAGGTGAGCCGGTCGCGCACGTCGTAGGCGTGGGTGAGCGTGCCGCCCGCGCTGTCCTCCAGCACGGCCAACCGGTCGAGCGCGTCGTAGGTGTAGGTGAGCCGGGACTCCTGCGCGGACGCCCCCGTGACGCCGAACCGGGTCCTCGTCGGCCGGTCGAGCGCGTCGTAGGTGGTCTCGGTGCGCTTGCCGGAGCGGGTGACCGAGGCCGTGGGCCGGCCCGCCGGGTCGTAGGCGGTGGTGGCGGTGCGGCCGAGCGGGTCGGTGGTGGACACCGGCCGGTCCTGGCCGTCGTAGGACCACCGGGTGACCTTGCCGCGCTGGTCGGTGTACGACGTGAGGTTGCCGCCGTCGTCGTGGCCGAACCGGCTCACGCCGCCCAGCGCGTCGGTGACGGTGACCGGCTGGTCGAGCACGTCGTAGGCGGTCAGCGTGGCCGCGCCGGACGGGTCGGTCTCCTGCACGAGCCGCCCCGCCGCGTCCGCGAAGTGCCTCGCGGTGCGGCCCAGCGCGTCGGTGGCCGACACCGCGCCGCCCGCCTCGTAGGCGAACCTCGTGACCGCGCCGCCGGGGTCGGTCACCGTCGCGACCTGCCCGGAGGAGGTCCACGTCGTGGTCGTGACGCGGCCCGCCGGGTCGGTGGCGGTGAGCGGGTTGCCCTTGGCGTCGTAGGTGTAGGTGGTGGTCGCGCCGTCGGCGTCCGTGGTGGACGTCGGCCGGTCGAACGCCCCGTAGGTCGCGCCGCCGCTGGTGAACGCGTCACCGGTGCCCGCGAGCCCGGTGATCGCGGTGACCCGCCCGCCGGCATCGTAGGTGTAGCCGGTGCGCCTGCCGTACGGGTCGACCACGGCGTCGACCCGGTTGTCCGGTCCGCGCACGTAGGTCGTGGTGCGGGCCAGCGGCGTGCCGTGCGCGGCGGTGTCGGACGCCACCATGCGGTTGGCGTCGAAGACGACCCGGCGCACGGACCCGTTGGGCTGGGTCACCCGCGTCTCGGTGATCGCGCCCGCCGCGTCCAGGGTGTAGTCGAACTCGTAGCTGCCGCCGTCGGCGAGGTCCTGCCGCCGCACCCGGCCGTTCGCGTCGTAGGCGACGTCGAGGTAGGCCACTCCCCTGGCGTCGGTGATCCGGGTGACGCGGTTCGCGGTGTCGTAGGCGTAGGTGGTGACCTTGCCCGCCACGTCGGTGACGGTGGCGAGCCGGCCCGCCGCGTCGTAGGTGTAGGACGTGGTGCGGCCGATGTTGTCGCGCGCCCGGCTGACCCGGTTGGTGGCGTCGTACTCCAGGGAGATCCAGCGGCCGTTGGGCGAGGTGATCCGGGTGACCTCGCCGTTCGCGCCGCCGGTGCGGGTGAACGTCACCTGGTTGCCGTTGCGGTCCTGCATCGCGCGCGGCCGGGCGTACCAGGGGAAGAAGTACTTGGTGCCGTCGCGCAGGGTCAGCACCCAGTCGCCGTTGGCCTGGGCGATGGTCGAGCCGGTGAACCGGCCGGGCGAGCCGACCGCGCCGAACACGGCGTCGTTGTAGCCGGTGCCGGGCGAGGTCCGCGCGTAGTGCGCCCGCCCGCCGCCGGGCGTGTAGAGGTCGACCTCCTGGTACTGCTGCTCGGAGGCCAGGAACATGTTGAAGTCGGCGCCGGAGTTCAGGCCGAACTCGCGGACCTTGCCGTCGCCCTGCCAGTACTGGCGGGTCAGCGAGATCGGCAGCGTGTCGTTGAGGCCGAGGTCGGTGTGGGCGTCGGTGAGCAGGCCGGTGGACAGGTCGACCGGGTCGCCGGACAGCTTGTCGACCAGGTCCTGCCACCACGGCTTGTCCGGCTTCGGGTTGCCGGGCGTGTTGAACATCGCGCCGTCGAGCGTCCACAGGCGGGTCTTGTCGTCCGGCACCACGCGGGTGCCGTCGTCGTCGACGCGGCCCTTGCCGTAGACGTACCAGCCCTCGTCGGTCGGGTCGTAGTTCCAGAAGTCGACCTCGGTGCCGGGCGGCAGGTCGGTGTAGTTCGGGTACACCACCGACGCGCCGTCGGGGAAGATCGACGTGCCGCCGGGCTGCACGGTGAAGTAGGTGGGCACGATCCCGTTGCGCGGCAGCGGGTACGGCGGCCGGTCGACCGGGATCGCGGTGATGCCCAGCTCCCGCACGACGTTGCCGTCCTGGTCGCGCACCACGGACCCGGCCGGGACGCGCACCTCCAGGCCGGGCACGTCGGGGGTGGTCAGCACGGTCTCGGCCTTGGTGGGCGCGTCGATCGCCACCGTGTTGCGCATGTCCAGGCGCGGCAGCCACACCGTCGCGTCCAGCGGGGTGGTGACGCCCTTGGCGACCTTGGCGCGGATGCGGAACGTGCCGTGCTTGACCTTCCCGGCCGCGTACCCGTCGACCACGACGGTCGTGGCGTTCTCGCGGACGTCGGCGAGCAGGAAGCGGCCCTGCGCGTCGGTCGTCGTGCGCACCGAGTCGACGCGCACGGGGATGCCCGCGAGCGGCGCGCCGTCGAGGTCGCGGACGTGGCCGCTGACCGCGGTCGTGCCGGGCGGTGCCACGAGGTCCCCCACGGGCACG
This sequence comes from Saccharothrix sabaoui, assembly GCF_051756985.1. Lineage (NCBI taxonomy): Bacteria > Bacillati > Actinomycetota > Actinomycetes > Pseudonocardiales > Pseudonocardiaceae > Saccharothrix > Saccharothrix sabaoui. The sequence continues at coordinate 68,088 of NZ_JBPKJK010000006.1, read as the reverse complement.
GGGTCGGCGCGGCGGGTCGACCAGTCGACGCCGTCGAGGTTGCCCTGGTCCGGTGACCAGGCGGGGGCGAGGTCGGGTTCGGGCTCCGGGTCCGGGGTGGCCGCGCTCGACGAGCGCGGGTCGGCGGGCACGCGGCCCGGCTGGGCCTTCGCGGGCCTCGGGTCCTCGACGTGCGGCGCGTCGTCGGGCTTGCGGGGTCGCGGGTGGCGGACCGGGGCCTGCGGTTCGGCGGTGTCGGTCACCTCGGTCCGGGCGGTGGCCGCGCCGGCGGGCAGGGTGGCGGTGAACGTGACGGAGCCGAGCAGCGCCGCCGCGGGCGCCACGACGAGCCGGTAGGTGCCGACCGAGGGCAGCGTGACGTCGAGCGTGGCGTTGCCGTACCTGGCCGCGCCGATCCGGGCGCCGGTGGGGCCGTTGAGCTGCCAGTTCAGGTCGCAGCAGCCGAAGGACGACGACGTGCCCGCGGAGGTGATCACCACGCGCTGGTTCGCGGCGCCGGTGAACGTCGCGTAGCCGTCCTGGCCGGGGTTGGTGAAGGTCGGCGTCCTCGCGGTGCCGTTGAGCGGGAGCGGGCCGAAGTCGAGGTCGTTCGGCACGGTCCAGGTCTTGACCGTCGTGCTGCCGGTCAGGGCGGCGGCCGGGTTCACGTCGATCCGGTAGGTGCCGTCCTGCGGGAGGGCGATGGTGTCGAGGGTGTTGTTGCCGTACTTCGCGGTGCCCACCCGCGTGCCGTTCGGCGCGGTCAACTGCCAGTCCAGGTCGCAGCACCCGAACGACGCCGACGTGCCGCTGGTCTGGACCAGCACCCGCTGACCCGTGGTGCCGGTGAACGTGGTGTAGCCGTTCTGGCCCGGGTTGGCGAAGGTCAGCGTCTTCGCGGTGCCGTCGAGCGGTTGCGCGCCGCCGTCGAAGTCGGCGGGCACGGTCCAGGTCTTGACCGTCGTGCCGCCGATGAGCGCGGCGGCCGGGTTCACGTCGATCCGGTAGGTGCCGTCCTGCGGCAGGGCGATCGTGTCGAGGGTGTTGTTGCCGTACTTCGTGCTGCCCACCCGCGTGCCGTTCGGCGCGGTCAACTGCCAGTCCAGGTCGCAGCACCCGAACGACGCCGACGTGCCGCTGGTCTGGATCAGCACCCGCTGGCCCGTGGTGCCGGTGAAGGTGGTGTAGGCGTTCTGGCCGGGGTTGGCGACGGTGACGGTCTTCGCGGTGCCGTCGGTCGGCTGGGTGCCCGCGTCCAGGTCGGCGGGGACGGTCCACACCTTGGCGGTGGTGCCGCCGGTGAGCGCGGCGGCGGGGTTGAAGTACACCCGGTACGTGCCGTCCTGCGGCAGGGCGATCGTGTCGAGGGTGTTGTTGCCGTACTTCGCGTTCCCCACCCGCGTGCCGTCCGGCGCGATCACCTGCCAGTCCAGGTCGCAGCACCCGAAGGACGCCGACGTCGCGCTCGTCTGGACCAGGATGCGCTGGCCCGTCGTGCCGGCGAACGTCGTGTAGGCGTTCTGACCGGGGTTGGCGACGGTGACGGTCTTCGCCGTGCCGTCCGTCGGCTGGGTGCCCGCGTCCAGGTCCGCCGGTACCGTCCAGACCTTGACCGTCGTGCCGCCGACCAGCGTGCTCGCCGGGTTGATGTACACCCGGTACGTGCCGGTCTGCGGCAGGGCGATCGTGTCGAGGGTGTTGTTGTTGTACTTGGCGTTGCCGACCCGCGTGCCGTCCGGCGCGATCACCTGCCAGTCCAGGTCGCAGCACCCGAAGGACGCCGATGTCGCGCTCGTCTGGACCAGGATGCGCTGACCCGTCGTACCGGCGAACGTCGTGTAGGCGTTCTGGCCCGGGTTGGCGATCGTGACCGCCTTGGCCGTGCCGTCCGTCGGCTGCGCGCCGGCGTCCAGGTCGTCGGGCACGGTCCACGCCTTGACCGTCGTGCCGCCGACGAGGGCGGCGGCCGGGTTGACGACCAGGCGGTAGGTGCCGGTCTGCGGCAGCGCGATCGTGTCGAGGGTGTTGTTGTTGTACTTGGCGTTGCCGACCCGCGTGCCGTCCGGCGCGGCCAACCACCAGTCCAGGTCGCAGCAGCCGAACGACGCCGACGTGCCGGTGGTCTGCACGATCACGCGCTGACCGGTGGTGCCGGCGAACGTCGTGAAGGCGTTGCGGCCGGGGTGGGCGACGGTGACGGTGGTCGGGGTGCCGTCGAGCGCCTGGACGCCCGCGTCGAGGTCGGCGGGGACGTCCCACGCGCTGATCGTCGTGCCGCCGGTGAGGCCGCGGGCCGGGTCGAGCCAGATGCGGTAGGTGCCGGTCTGCGGCAGGGCGATCGTGTCGAGGGTGTTGTTGCCGTACTTGGCGTTGCCGACCCGCGTGCCGTCCGGGGCGATCAGCCACCAGTCCAGGTCGCAGCACCCGAACGAACCGGACGTGGCGCTCGTCTGGACCAGCACCCGTTGCCCGGCGGTGCCCGCGAACGCGGTGAAGGCGTTGCGGCCGGGGTGGGTCGTGGTCACGGGCTTCGGCGTGCCGTCGAGCGGCTGGACGCCCGCGTCGAGGTCGGCGGGGACCCTGTGCACGGTCACCGAGATCGTGCCCGCGTTGGCCGAGGTGTTGCGCAGCACGACCGTCCGCAGGCCGGCCCCGGTGGCGGGACCGGTCTCGATCCAGCCGCTCGTGCCGGGGCACGACGCCGAGCCGGTCTGCCGGTTGCGCTCGTCGTAGGCGCGGGCTTCGAGGCCGCACGAGCCGAACGTGCCGCCGGTCAGGGTCACCGCGAACCGCTCGCCGTCGGCGGCCGGGAAGTGCCGCAGGGCGTGCTTCCCGGCGGGGACCGCGACCTGGGTGGCGGTGTCGACGGGGATGGCGGCGGTCGAGTCGATGTTCTCCGGGGCGACGCCGGCGGGCGGCACGACGAGCACGGCGGCGCTGGTCGCGGTGCCGGCGGGCGTGCTGAACGAGATCGGGCCGGACGCGGAGCCGGGCGGGACGGTGACCACGAGGCTGGTCGCGGTGCGGGCGGTGACCGGGGCGAGCAGGCCGTTGACCCGCACCAGGTTGTTGGCGAACTCGGGGTCGGTGCCGGTGACGGTGAGCGTGACGGACGCGCCGGTGGTGGCGGTCCTCGGCGAGAAGTCGGTGAGGGCGGGCCGGTCGTCGCCGATGACGACGACGCCGTCGAGCGCGGCCGTGCCGTGGGGCGAGGTGACCGACAGCGGGCCGCTGGTGGCCCCCTCGGGGACGGTCACGACGAGCTTGTCCGGCGCGGCGGACGTGACGGTGGCGGCCGTGCCGTTGAAGCGGGCGCCGGTGCCGGTGGCGGTGAAGCCCTTGCCGGTGACCGTGACGGTGTCGCCGGGCCGGACCCGGCTGGGCACGGCCGACAGGACCGCGACGGGGGGCGTGCCGAGCCGTTCGACGCCGGTGGTGTTGCCCGCCGCGTCGTAGCCGTAGCGGACGACCGAGCCGTCGGCGGCGACGACGCCGGTGAGCCGGCCCAGGGCGTCGTAGGCGAAGGACGCGGGGCCGGGCGGCGGCTCGGCGACCTGCTGGACCTGCTGGACCTGTTGTGGCTGGTGGACGGCGGCCTGCGGCGGTCGCGGCTGGGCGGTGGAGTACCCCGAGGCCGTGCCGGCGACGGTGAGGAGCGCCAGGGACAGGGTGGCGAGGCGTCTGGTCGAACGCGGCACGGCGTCTCCTCGGACCGGGGCGAGCGGGGTCGCTGCGCTCGGCGTTTCGCGAGGCGTGCCGGGTTCATTACAGGGGGCGCGCGAAAGCCGAAGCATGATGATCACTCGCGTTCGTCCGGACTGTCCGTTTCGGCACATCAGGGCAGGTCCAGAGCCCGAAACACCGTCCTTCGGGGTGCCGCAGAGCGGGAGGCGCGCGGTCGGCGCGGGCGCTCTTACACCACAGCCCGGTCGGGCAGGTGACGACCAGCTTGCGACTCGCCCACGCGCAGGTGAATAACCTGGGCGTCGTGATCACCGCAGTGTTCGAGACCAGCGCCGACCTCTACCGCGCGATCACCGAGTTCGCCGCCGGCACACCGTCGTGGTTCCAGGACTTCGCCGAGTGGGGCACCGACGGCGGGCTGGTCGTGTTCGCCGTGCTGTTCCTGCTGGCCGCCTGGCGGCTCCGGCGGGCGCCGTCCCGGGTGCTGGCCCCGGCCCTGCTGGCCCCGTTCGCCACCGTGGGCGCGTACGCGATCAGCGAGACGGCCAAGTCGCTCATCGAGGAGGAGCGCCCGTGCCGGGCGGTGGTGGGCGCGCTCCCCCTGGCCGAGTGCCCGCCCGTGGGCGACTGGTCGTTCCCCAGCAACCACGCCACGATCGCCGCCGCGAGCGCGGGCGCCCTGGTCCTGGCGTGGCGGAAGCTGGCGCCCCTCGTCCTCCCGCTGGCCGCGGTCATGGCGCTGTCGCGCGTGTTCGTCGGCGTGCACTACCCGCACGACGTGGCCGTCGGCTACCTGCTGGGCGTCCTCGCCGCCCCCCTGCTGGCCCTGGCGTTCGTACCGGTCGCCACCTCCCTGATCGACCGCTTCCGCCCGCGCCTGCTCCCCTCCCCGACGGCGGACGCGGACACGGTCGTCGTCGGCGCGCTGGACGTCACGGAACGCATCCCCCGCCCCACCCCACCCGGCGACGACGCGACCCACCGCCTGCCGCGCGTGCGCTGACCACCGCCCGCCGACCGCCGCCCGCCGCGATCACGACCGTCCGACCGGGTTTTCCGCACTACTGCGGGATGTTCCCCTGACGCTGGACGACAGGCAGTCGTGGGACCATGCCTCCTTGGAGGACGTGACGAGGAGGGCCTGTGGCGCGTGCTGACCGGGTGACCGCGTCCAACCACGTGGAAGGACAGGTGCTCGGGCCGAGCGTGCAGGCCGGGGTGATCCACGGTGGCGTGCACTTCGCCGCACCGGCGGCCGGGACGGCCTCGGACGAGGTCGTCTCGCTGCTGCGCGCCCAGGTGCAGGCGGCCCAGGAGCTGCCGCGCCTGCTGCCCGGTGCGCGGCACCCCGCGCTGACCGACGTCTACGTGCGCCAGGACCTCGGCAGCGCCGTCGAGGACACCGTGCCCGAGCCGTCGCGGCCGACCCCGATCCTCGACGGCCACGGCCAGCTCGTCGAGGTGCCGGGCCCGCCGGTGGTCAGGGTCGCCGTGCGACCGCCGGTGCGCACCGTGCGCGACGCGCTCGACGGTGCCGACCACCTGGTCGTCACGGGCGGGGCGGGGCAGGGCAAGTCCACGCTGTCCCTCCGGCTCGCCGCCGAGGTCGCCGCGAGCCGTCTCCACGGCGGTGCGGAGCCGATGGGCGAGTCGGTCCTGCCCCTGCGGCTGACCGCGCGCGAGTTGGCCGCCCGGTTGGACCTGCCGTTCCCGGAGGCCCTGGCGGACAGCGTGCGCGCCGATTACGGGGCGTTCCTGCGGAAGCCGGTGTCCGCCGACGTGCTGGCCGAGCGGTTCGATGGTCGCCGGTGGCTGCTGCTCGTCGACGGGCTGGACGAGGTGGCGGACAGCGAGGACCGGTACCGGCTGGTCAAGGTCCTCGCCTCGTGCGCCGCGGACCCGCACTACCGCGTCGTGCTGACCACCCGGCCGATCGAGGGAGCACTCCTCGCACCGCTGTACCGGAAGGGCGCGGTGCGCTACGAGCTCCAGGCGTTCGACGACGAGACGCTGCGCCGCTTCGCGGAGAACTGGTTCGCCGACGAGGGACCGGACCCGGCCGACCGCTTCCTGCGCCAGATCCGCGCCGCGCACCTGGACGACCTGGTCCGCGTGCCGCTCCTGGCCACCATCGCGGCCATCGTCTTCCAGCAGCGCACCGACCTGCCCCTGCCGGACAACCAGTACGAGCTGTACGAGGAGTACTTCTCCTTCCTGCGCACGGTCCGGCCCGCGGACAGCCCGTTCGAACCGCACCGGGCACGCCTGCTGGAGCACCTCGGGCTCGTCCGGGTGCGGACCGACACGTCCCTGGTCTCCGCCGCGCGCGACTGGGTCCGCGACCACGTCTCCCCGGAGCGGCTTCCGGCGGGCTGGCCGGAGGCGCTGACCGCGTTCCTGGTCAACGCGGGTCCCCTGGTCGTCCGGGGCGACGGCGACTTGGCGTTCCTGCACCACAGCTTCGCGGAGCACCTCGCCGCGACCGCCACCGCGAGCCTGCTGCCCGAGACGTTCGCCGCCGACCAGGAGGACTTCGCCCACCTCCTGCACGCCGCCCGTCCCGAGGAGCGCGGGCGCTACGCCCGGTCGGTGGCGCTGCACTACACGCGCCTGCGCCCGGACCAGGCGGACCCGCTGCTGAGGTCCCTGCACGCGGGCAGCGCCGAACAGCACCTGCTGGCCGCGCGCCTGCTGTCCAAGCGCGTGCCCGCGGGCACGCCCACCGTGGACGCGTTCCTCGACACCGTTCGCGGTTGGGCGACCACGACCCACTACCTGGCGGGCGACATCCTCGACCACGCCTGCCGCACCACCCAGCACCCCGGCCTGGCCGTGTGGCTGGTGGGGTTGATGCGGGAGGGAGGTGCGCCCCTGTCGACGCGGTGCAAGGCCGCGGCGGCGTTGTCGGTCCGGCTGCGCGGCGAGCACCTCGCGGAGGCCACCCGGTTCCTCCACGCGCTGGTCGACGACGCGGGTGCCCCGGTCGACGTGCGCCTGGCCGCGGCCGAGGCGCTGTCGGACAGCGGGACGGCCGAGCGCGCCGCCGCCGAACGCGGACTGCGGTCCGTGCTCGACGACGACGCGGGGTCCGGTGCCGACCGCCGCGCGGCCGCCGTGGTCCTGGCCTCGTTCGAGGGGGACGCGCGTGACTTCGCGGTAACCGCGCTGACCCGCCTGCTGGACGACCGCGACACCGCGCCGGAGATCGTGGTCGAGGCGGCCACCGGCCTGGTCGAGATCGGCTCCGAGTTCCACGCGCGGGCGGCCGAAGCCTTCCGGCTCGTGCTGCACGACCGGGTGCACAGCGAAGTGGCGCGCGGTGACGCGGCCCTGGGCATGGCATCGCTCGGGCCCGACGGCGTCGAGGAGGCCGTCACCGCCCTGACCGCTGTGGTGAAGGATCGACGGCGGACGAGGGTGCACCGCGTATCGGCGGCCGAGGTGCTGGGCAGGTTGGGCCAGGACCACCGCCAGGCGGCCGGTGAGAGCGTGTTGGCGATGCTCGCGGAACCGGACGTCACCGCGTTCGACCGCCACTACTGCGTCTCTCGGTTAGCCGGTTTCGGCCCGGCGTTCCGCGCTGAGGCCGAGTACCGGTTGCTCGCGACCATCGCCGATCCCGGCACCGACACCCACCACGTGGTCGCGGCGCTCGACGCGTTGGGCCACCTCGGGGCGGAACACCTGCCCGAGGTGGCCCGGCGGCTGTGGGACCTGCTCGACGAGGTCAGGCCGGACCACGACTTGTTCACGACCCTGCTCGGCCACCTCGCGGATCTCGGTGAACCGCACCGGACGGCCGCGGTCGAGCGCCTGCTGGCCCACTTGGCCGACGGTGGCGCTCCGGCAACAAGTCGGTGCCGCGCCGCGTCCCGGCTGATCGACACCGGACCTGAGGTGCACGCGAAGGTCGCCCGCCACCTGCTGTCCATCGCCGAGGTGCAGGCCGATCCGATCGCCGTCATCGATGCGTGGCGCGAACTGGTGAAACTCGGACCGCAGTTCCATGCCCGCGCGCTCGACGCGCTGCTCCACACGACCCGGCTCGTGAAACCGGAACCCGTCGTTCGGTTCATCCCGATGCACGTCTTCGCGTCGAGCGAAGCGGACAGCGACCTCATCGCCGACGCGATGAGCGTGGTGATCGACGATCCCGACAGGACCTACCGGGAGCGGTTCCCGGCTTTGCACGGTCTGGTCGGGTTGGGGCCGCGCTTCCACCGCCGCACGGCCGACTCGCTGTGCGCGCTCTTGCGCGGCGTGAAGACGATGTACTTCGACTTCCGGTACGCCGCGACGGTGGCGCGTGGTTTGGGGATCGGTCTTCGCGAGGACGTCGCCCAGGTGCTGGTGGAGTTGATGGGCGACCCGAGGACGGACACGGACCGCGTTCACGCCATCCTCCTCGCTCTGGAGGTGATCGGTTTCGCGGACACGTCGACAGCCCGAATCGCCCTGCGCGCGGTGATCGACCACACGAACGACGCACTCAGCCGCCTCGACGCACGGGAGATGCTGCTTTCCCTCGATCCGGGTTCAGCACCCGCTGTGGCGGACCACCTCCTGAGCCCGAGGGGCATCGAGACCGTCGACGCGTGGCAGCACGCCATTGCCCATCTGTCCGCTCTCGGCGTGGAGGTGGCACCGATGCTGCGTGCCCTGCTCACCCACCCCGACGTGGACCGCCGGGTGAGTTGGATGGCCGCGCTGCACCTCGCCACGTCGTTCCCCGAACATCGTGAGGAGGCGCTGGCCGCGCTGCGGCGGCAGTTGGCGAACGCTCACCTGCAGCCAACCGTCCAGTCGGACGCGTTGCGCGAATTGGCCCAGACCGATCCCACCGAACTGGCACGGGTTGTAGAGGGCATAGCGGCTCTGGTCGGAGATGAACGCCTGCGGGTCATCGCACGGTGCAAGAGCGCGGTTTCGCAGGCGCAGGTGGACCGGTACGCCGCCCCCGGCGCACTCGCGCTCCTCGAACGCCTGGCGGACGACCCGAGGCTGAGCCTGGTCGAACGTGCCCAAGCCGTACGTCACATGCTGCAATTGGGATCACAACCCGTCGTGCCACGTCCCCGACTCCTGGCGGTCGCCGCTGCGGAGGCCAAGGCGGGCGCGCAACGCAGGGCGCTCTTCGTCGCACTACCGCGGGGACTTCGCACACAGGTCGAACGCACCTTGCTCGATGATCGCGTACTGCCGATCCGGGAACGGATGCCGGATGCCGACATCTGGGGTGACCTGCCGCTGGCGGGTGAGAGCACAGCATCCGCCCGTGAGGTCCTCACCGCGCCCGAGTTTCTCCCGAGAGAGCGGATCGACGCGGCGTTGAAACTGGCAAAGCTGGATATCCGCACCGTCCCGGAGATGACCGCCTACCTGGAAGGGGTACCCGCCGACTCGCCGGTGTCGACCCGGGCGAAGCAGGCACTGATCCTGCTCGGCACCCCGCGCGGCCGAGAGGTGCGGCGCGACCTCGAACGCACCGCTCAGGACCCGTCGGTCACCCCGCGCCGACGAGCGACCGCCCTCGCGATCCTGCGGGCGACGACGCTCGGACCTCGGCAGTCGCTGACCGAGGAACTCCGTCGGGTCGTCAACAGACCGAACGCCTCGGGGAAGCACCGCGTCGAAGCCCTGTTGGACCTGGGGCCGTTCGACGGTCTCGGTGACTTGCGGGCGCTGCGGGACGATCCCCGAACCCCCTCACCCGTCCGCCGGCAAGCGGCGCATGAATTGACCGAGTACCAACCCGAGGACTGGACCGCCGCCGCCGGGGTGTTCGAGGCGCTCGCGGCCGACCGCGACGAACGGCCCGCCCTCAGGTGGCGCGCGGCCCGGGACCTGGCGGCTCGTGGTCTGGTAGGCAGGGACCGCGCGGTCGAACTGCTGCGGACCATCGCCCGGGACTCGACGCTGCCGGTGGGCGCGCGGGCTCGGGCGGCGGCGACGCTGCGCGAGGTCTCGCCCAACACGGGCGGCGAGGTGTCGGGGTTGCTGCGCGACCTGCTCGTCACGGACGAGCCGCTGCTCCGCCGACTGGTCCTCCTCGCGATCGGCGAGACGCGCCCGGACGAGGCGGCGTTGGAACTTCTCGTCATGGCCCGGGACGAGCGGCACGGGCCGGTGGCGCGGGTGTGGTGCGCGCAGGGAGCCGTGCGGCTGTGGAGGGCGTGCCGGGACGGGGCCTCGGTGGTGGTCCGAGAGGTGGCGTCGGACGTAGGCGTTCCCCGGCACGTCCGACGGCGTGCGGCCTGTTTCCTGGCCCGGTGGAGCGAGGTGTGCCGGGAGGAGGCCCGTGCGGTGATCCGGTCGATCGACGTGGCGGGGCGTGGCTGACCGCGTGGAGCGCCGCCGCCGCTGTCGGTCGCGCGGCTACCCGGCGTTCGGCCCCGGTGCGCTCGCGCGCCTCTCGGTGGACCGCCGGTCGACCGCTTCCGCGACCTCGTCGAGCGCGCGGCGGATCATCGTGCCGTAGCCGTCGTCGCCGAGGGTGTGCTGGTGGCGGCGGGCGGCGGCGAGGTGGTGCCGGGCGGCGGCGAAGGAGGACAGGCGGCGGAGGTCGTCGGCGAGGTTGAGGTGCAGGGAGGGGCGGAACGCCTCGATGCGCAGGCTGTCGTGGTGGCGTTGGACGCGGTCGTCGGTGAGGGCGTCGGCGGCGTCCAGGGCGCGGACGTCCCAGATCAGGGCTTCCGCGGCGTCGTCGTGGAGGTCGGCGGCGTAGTGGGCCAGGACGCAGCGGTGGAACGGGTCGCCGGTCGGGCCGATGCGGTGCCAGAGGTCGAGCAGCCGGGTGCGGGCGGTGGCGGGGTCGCCCTGGTGGCCGAGGGTCACGGCGGCGGTGATCTCGGCCATGATCGGGTCGGGGGTGTCGGCCGTGGTGGAGGTGGAGGTGCTGGGGGCGGGGGTGTCGGTCGCGGTCATCCTGGCTGTCCTTCGGGTTCTGCTCGGAGGGGCATGACGAGGGTGGTGAGGTCGCCGTCGTCGGCGGAGCGGACGACGACGGGGTCGTGCGGTCCGGCGAGGTCGAGCATCACGTCCGGGCCGACCGCCGTGCTGATCGCCGGGTGCAGGGTGGTGGTGGCGAACCCGATCGCGATCGCCGGGCCGGTGACGACGGCGGCGACCGGTGGCGCGGGCGGGGTGCCCGCGGACGAGACGACGACCCCCGAACCGCGCACGTCGAGCCGGACGCGGTGGTCGCGCTGCGCCTCCAGGTCCCGCAGCAGGGCGTTGCGGGGGACCAGGACGCGGGTGCGCACCTCCGGCAGGGACGCCAGCAGCAGCCGGTGGTCGGGGAACGGTCCGGGCAGGGCGCGGCACTCGCGGGCGTCCGCGTCGTCGTCGCCCCGGAGATGGACGCGGCCGGCTCGGGCGCTCACCCGCAGGTCGTGGCGGCGGCGCGTCCACGGCAGCGCCAACCTCAGGTCGTCGGCGTCGACGGTGACCGCCCAGTCCGCCTCGCTCGGCGCGGTGGGGACGAGGGCGCGGGTCGACAGGCGGTACCGGTCGGTGGCGGTGAGCACGACACCGTCGGCGGACACCTCGACGCGCACCCCGTTGAGCACGGGCAGCTCCGGTTCCTGCGCGGTGGCGGTGAGGACCTGCTCGACGGCGGCGGTGAACACCGGGCCGTTGAGGCGTACCTCCGGCGCCGGCGGCACGAGACCGAGCGCGGCCTTGACCGCCGCGGCCGTCTCCCGGGCCCGGCGGGTGCGGTGCGCGAGGCGCGCCACGTACTCGTCGATGATCCGGGCGGCGTCGCGGGAGCCAGGTGCGAGGACCTCGGCGATCAGCTCCAGCGGCATGTCGACCTCGCGCAGGCGGCGGATCGCCGCGGCGCGTTCCGCCTGGTCGCGGGTGTAGTAGCGGTACCCGGACGAGTCGTCCACGCTGGCCGGCGGCAACAGGCCCGAGTCGGCGTAGAAGCGCAGCGCGCCGGCCGTCAACCCGCTGGAGCGGGCGAAGGCGCCGATGGTGAGGAGTTCGGGGTCGGGCACCCGGCCATCATCGGGCTTCGGGTAACCCGAAGGTCAACCGCGCGCCGTCAGTGGGTGAGCTTGAGGCCGATCACGCAGCCCACGACCCCCGCCAGCAACAGGGCCCTGACCGGCGACACCGGTTCCGCCCCCGACCACATGGCGTAGCCGGCGGTCAGGGCCGCGCCGATGCCGACCCACACCGCGTACGCCGTGCCCACGGGCAGGCCGCGCATGGCGTACGCGAGACCGGCCACGCTGCCGGTCGCGGCGAGGGCGAAGACGACCGTCGGCCAGAGCTTGGAGAACCCCTCCGACCTGCTCAGGGCGGTGGCCCACACGGCTTCCAGCACGGCGGAGAGGACGAGGACGACCCAGTGCACGACGACTCCCGGAACGCCGTCTTGTCGCTGACCGGGTACGGCGCCGCTCGTCCGGGAACCCGTTCCGGGCTCGTCCCCACCTTCCCACACGCCGGCGCGGCGCGTGCCGAGTCCTCCACCACGGCCACCGTGAAGGCCACCACGATGACGATGACCGCCGCCACCACCCTCATCACGTTCCCCCCTCCGGTCACCCCACGCCGTTGTACTGCGGATCGGTTGTCCGGGATCGGGGGTCCGGGGACGAACGACAAAGCGCGGACGCGGCAGCGCGCCGGCAGCGGCCTGTCGGTGCGCCGGCAGCGCGGCCGGACAGGGTGATCGGCATGGATGAGGCAGTGGTGATCGTCGGCGCGGGTCCGACCGGTTTGACCCTGGCGTGCGACCTCGCCCGGCGCGGGGTGCCGCACCGGGTCGTCGACCGCGACCCGGGCGCGTTCGTCGGGTCGCGGGGCAAGGGGTTGCAGCCCCGGACGCTGGAGGTGTTCGCCGACCTCGGCGTGGTGGACGGCGTGCTCGCGCACGGCGGGCCGTACCCGCCCGTGCGGGCCTACCTCGGGCACGAGGTGGTGTGGGAGCGGCACATGGCGGAGGTGTCGCCGCCGCGCCCCGACGTGCCCCACCCGAACGGCGTGATGCTGCCGCAGTGGCGGACGTGCCTGCTGCTGCGCGAGCGGCTGGCCGAGCTGGGCGGCGAGGTCCGCACCGGCGTGGAGTTCACCGGGTTCGAGCAGGACGCGGACGGGGTGACGGTCCACCTGGGCGACGAGCGGGTGCGGGCGGCGTACCTGGTCGGCGCGGACGGCGGGCGCAGCACCGTGCGCGGGGGCATGGGCGTCGGGTTCGCCGGGCAGACCGACGAGGACTTCCGCCAGCTCGTCGCGGACGTGCGGATCTCCGGGCTGGACCGCGACCACTGGCACTTCTGGGGTGCGCCGGACGCGCCGGGCACGCCGCTGCTGGGGGCCTGCCCCCTGGCGGGCACCGACACGTTCCAGGTGACGACCTCGTTCCTGGAGGAGGCGTCGGTCGAGGGCGTCCAGGAGCTGCTGACGCGGGCGTCCGGGCGGGACGACCTGGTGGTGGAGGGCCTGGTCTGGTGGAGCTCGTGGCGGCCGAACGTGCGGATGGTGGACCGGTACCGGGTGGGGCGGGTGTTCCTCGCGGGGGACGCCGCGCACGTGCACACGCCGGCCGGCGGCCAGGGGCTGAACACGGGGGTGCAGGACGCCTACAACCTGGGCTGGAAGCTGGCCACCGGCGACGACGAGCTGCTCGACACCTACGAACAGGAGCGGCTCCCGGTGGCCGCCGGCGTGCTGGGCATCAGCAGCGAGCTGTTCGACCGGGCGGTGCGGGGCGGGGTGGCCGCGGTGGACCGCGGTGATCCGGCGCTCACGCAGCTCGGCGTGCACTACCGGCACAGCGCGTTGTCCGAGGAGCGCCGGGCCCGCCCCGGCGCGGTGCGGGCGGGCGACCGGGCCCCGGACGGGCTGTGCGGCGGGCGGCGGGTGCACGAGGTGCTGGCCGGGCCGGGGTTCGCGGTGCTGGCCTTCGGGGACGCCCGCTGCGACGGGGCGCACGTGGTGACCGACGCGCCGGCCTACGACGTGCGCGGGGACGCGCTCGCGGTGGTCCGCCCGGACGGCCACATCGGGTTGTTCACCGACCGGGCGGAGGACGTCGCGCCGTACCTGGCGCGCTGGAGCCGGTGATCTCGGCCCGCAGGGCGGGGTTGTCGGTGCCCCGGGCCCGCCGGGCGAGGTCGAGGAGGGCGAGCGCGCCCTCCTGGTCGCCGGTCGCCGCGCACCAGGCGGCGCGGCCCTCCAGGGCGGTGGCGCGCACCGGGCCGTCCGGGGCCCGGTGCGCGTGCTCGACGGCGAGGGCGTGCTGCTCCCCCGCCGCGTCGAGGTCGCCGAGCGCGGTGAGGGTGCGGGCGTGGTTGTCGTGCGCCATGGCCAGGAACTGCGGCGAGGCCGCGGCGGGGTCGACGGCCAGCGCCAGGTGGTGCCGGCGCAGCGCGGTCGCGGTGTCCCCGGCCAGCCGCGCCACCTCGGCCAGGCCGTTGTGCACGCGGGCGAGGGCGAGCGGGTCGTCGTCGCGTACGGCCTCGCGCTCGGCGCGCTCCAGGACGGCGCGCGCGCCGTCGAGGTCACCGGTGCGGGCGCGCAGCTGGGCGGTCTGCGCGCGCATGATCGCCGAGGCGGCGGGCACGTGCCTCGTCGCCTCGCTCACCGAGCCGAGCGCCGCGAGGACGTCGCCCCGGTTGGCCTGGAGGGTCGACAGGAACATCAGCGAGCAGGCCAGGCCGGTGTGGTCGCCGACCTCGCGGAAACCCCGCGCCGCCGCGGCGTAGTGCCGCTCGGCCCGCGCCCCGCCGCCCTCGCTGATCTCCGAGGCGGCGTACCCGTGCACCAGCTCCCCCGCCGCGCGCCGCCACGCGTCGGTCGAGGCGGTGAGCCGGTCGGCGATCGCGGTCAGCCGGGCGTGGTCGGTGTGGTCGCCGACGCACGCGGCGAGCAGGGCGGCGGGCTCGTCGCGGCGGGCGAGGTCGTCCAGCAGCCCGGGGGTCGGGTCGGTCAGGGCGCGCGCCAGGTCGCCGTCCACCCGGGCCGCCCACCGCCGGGCCTCGTCGAGCCGGCCGCGCACCAGCCAGTACCAGAGCCTGGCCGCGAACAGCCGGGTGGCGAACGGCGGGCGGGACATCGCCAGGTCGAGGTTCGCGCCCTCGGCGGTGAGGCGCTCGCCCCACACCTCCTGCGCGGGGCCGCGCAGCAGTGGTTCGGCGCGCTCGGCGAGGTCCGCGTAGTGGGCCGCGTGCCGCCGGCGGACCTCGTGCCCCCGGTCGGGCACGACGCCGGACTCGCCGCCGGGCACGACGCCGGGCTTGCCGGCCGCGTACTCGCGGACGGTCTCCAGCAGCCGGTAGCGGCCGTCCACCTCGACCACGAGCGACTTGTCCACCAGCGACGACAGCTCGTCCAGCGAGGCGCCGGTGACGTCCTCGACGGCGTCGGCGGTCGCGCCGCCCGCGAAGACCGAGAGGGCGGCGAGCAGGGCGCGCCCGGGCTCGTCGAGCAGGTCCCAGCTCCAGTCGAGGACGGCGCGCAACGTGCGGTGCCGGGCCGGGGCCGCGCGCACGCCGCGGTCGAGCAGCCCGAGCCGGTCGCCGAGCCGCCGCACGAGCTGGTCGGGGGTGAGCGAGCGCAGCCGGGCCGCGGCCAGCTCGATGGCCAGCGGGAGGCCGTCGAGCGCGCGGCAGACGTCCGCGGTGGACGCGTCGGCGGTGAAGCCCGGTCGCACGGCGCGGGCCCGGTCGGTGAACAGGGCGACCGCCGGGTCCTCGGCCAGCGGCGCGAGGGGCCGCAGGGTCTCGCCGGTGATGCCGAGCGGTTCCCGGCTGGTCGCCAGCACGCGCAGCCGGGGGCAGCGGGCGAGCAGGTCGGCGGTGAACCCGGCGATGTCGTCCAGCAGGTGCTCGCAGTTGTCCAGCAGCAGCAGGGCGGCGCGGTCGGCGAGGAAGTCGCGGGGGTCGTCGGCGGTGTCGACGGCGGCGCGCACGGCGGCCGTGACGCCCTCGCCGGACGTGACGGGCACGAGGTCGACGAGCCAGACGCCGTCCGGCACGCCGTCCCGGAGGCGTTCGGCGGCCTCGACGGCCAACCGCGTCTTGCCCGCGCCGCCGGTGCCGGTGATCGTGACCAGCCGGGCCGGGCCGAGTGCGGCGACGACCTGCTCCAGCTCCCGTTCCCGCCCGACGAAGCTGGTCAGCCGGGCCGGCAGGGTGGAGCGCGCGGCGGTGGCGCGCAGGGCGTGCAGGTGGGCGTCGCGCAGTTCGCGGCCGGGGTCGGCGCCGAGCTGGTCGGCCAGCGCGGACCGGGCGCGCTCGTGGGCGGCGAGGGCGTCGGCGCGGTGGCCGAGGGCGGTGTGGGCGCGCACCAGCCGCGCGTGCAGCGCCTCGCGCAGGGGTGCGGCGGTGATCAGCTCCTCGATCTCGGCGATGAGCGCGGGCGTGGGGCCGGCGGCGAGGTCGAGGTCGATCCGCGCCTCGACGGCGCTCGCGCGCAGCCCGGCGAGGCGGGCGGCGGGGGCGGTGGTGAACGCGGCGTCCCCGGCGTCCGCGAACGGCTCGCCCCGCCACAGCGCCAGGGCGTCCCGGGGCCGCCCCTCGGCCGCGGCGCGGGCGAACACCTCGGCGTCGACCTCGTCCGGCGGGACGTCGAGCCGGTAGCCGGCGGGGTGCGAGCCGATGGCGTCGCGCCCGAGCGCCCGGCGCAGCCTGGCGACCAGCGACTGCAACGCCGCCACGGGGTCGGCCGGCTCGTCCCCGGGCCACAGGTCGGCGACCAGCCGGTCGGTGGTGACCACCCGGCCGACGTCCACGACCAGCCTGAGCAGGAGGGTGCGCAGCATCGTGCCGCCGAGCGCGGTGGGCGCGCCGTCCGGCCCGAGGACCTCCAGCTGGCCGAGCACCCTGATCCGCACGCGGCCATTCTCCCCGCCGGAGGGGCCGGGCACGTCGCCGCACCCGGCCCCGGTGGCCCGCTACGCCGACGCGGCGCGTTCCAGCAGCACCCGGTGGCGGATCATCCAGTCCGCGGCACGGGCTCGCCACGCCAGTGCCCAGAGCGGTCCCGGGTCGGTCGAGTCCGGGGTGATCCGGGCCCGGGCCGCCTCGGCGGCGCAGTCGCGGATCGCGAACTCGATCATCCTGGTGACCAGCCCGTCCCGTTCGGCCACCGCCAGGCGGTAGCCGTCGAGGAACAGCCCGAACTGCCGGGCGCGGGCGGGCGGGTCGGGCAGGCCGTGGCGGCGGTCGACGTCGGCGCCGTGCAGGCGGGCGTGCCACCAGGCGGCCGAGACGACCTCGTCGAGGCGGTCGACCGGACCGGCCAGGGTCCAGTCGATGAACGCCACCGGCCGGCCGTCGCGCGACACCGTGTGCCACGGCCCCGCGTCGCGGTGCCCGATGACGCTGCCGGGGCCTTCGTGGTGCATCCACCACGGCTTCCACCCCGCGCCGGTCGGCGGCACGAAGTCCGCCGTGGCGTCGTGCAGCCCGCGCAGCAGCGCGCCGACCTCGTGGACGGCCTCGTCCGACCACCCGTGCGGGTGGGCGATGACACCGTCGTAGTACGTCAGGACCTCGTTGCCGTCGACGTCGACGCCGTCGCCGACTACCCGGGGCGCGCCGGCGAAACCGACGCGCTCCAGGTGGCGCAGCAGGGCGTGGACGGTCGGGGTCCACGGCCCGGCGGGGCGCCTGGTGGTCCGACCGGACCGGACGACGTGGCTGGGACCTCCCTCGGCCGCTGTCAGCGGTTCGGGGGACGTTGCGGAAGACATGCTCGTGCTCCTCGTGCTCGACGTGGTGGGCGGGGGAACCGCCGGACGCGAGACGGGGCACCGGGTCGTCGGACGACGCCCGCGGAACGGGGGTCAGACCTCGGTGCGCTCGGGCGTCCGGGCGGTGGTGACCACATCGGTGGACTCGCGCGACATGTCGGCCCTCCTCGTTCGGGTGGGTGCACGCTAGCGGGGCGGCGCGCCGTCCCGCGACGGGATTTCCGCGCTCAGCCCTCCGGGAACAGGCCGAGGTCGGCGAGGTGGACCACCTGCCCGGTGTCCAGGGAGCGGTTGGCCGCGATGCCCACGCCGACGCTGAGCAGGCCGTCGCGCAGTCCCGCGCGGCGGCGCAGGGGGTCCGGGGTCGGCGAGGGGCGGAACACGTCGGCGAGCAGGTGGGCGTCGCCGCCGCCGTGGGCACCGTCGCCCCGCGGCAGGGGGACCTCCTCGGCCGGGGACCAGTGGGGTTGCCACAGGAGGCGTTCGCCGGCCGGGCGGGGGTCCGGCGCGGTCGGCCCGTGCGGCGCGGCACCGGTCCCCACGACACCGGGGTCGGCGGCACCGGGGTCCACGGCAGTGGGGTCGGCGGGCGGGCGGCCGACCACGCCCGCGGCCCCGGCGGGCGGCACGTGCCCGCGTTCCACCACGTCCAGCTCCAGCCGGCCCTGCGTGCCGTTGACCGCGACCCGGTAGCCCTCCCACGGCGAGTGGGCGTTGAGCGAGTAGCTCATCGACGCCCCCGAGCGGTAGCCGACGACCACCGAGAGGTTGTCCTCCGCGGTGATGCCGGCGCTGAACACGTCGCGGTCGCGCAGGTAGCCGTCGTCCGGTTCGGCCTCCAGGTAGAGCCGGCGCAGCACGTCGTCGGCGCGCAGGTCCAGGCCGAACGGGTCGTGCTCGACGCCGGGCGCGCCCGTGGAGCGCTCCGGGCGGGGGCCGAGGCCGCGGCGGGCGGCGTTGTCGGCGCCGTAGAACCGCAGGCCGCCCAGCGCGAACACGGTCCGCGGCACGTCCCCGAGCCACCAATTTACAAGATCGAAGTGGTGCGCGGCTTTGTGCACGAGCAGGCCGCCGGAATGCCGCTTTTCCCTGTGCCAGCGCCTGAAGTAGTCCGCGCCGTGCACGGTGTCGAGCACCCACTCGAAGTGCACGGAGGTGACCTCGCCGATCGCGCCGCCCGCGATCAGCCGGCGCAGTTCGGCGTTGCGCGGCGAGTACCGGTAGTTGAACGTCACGACCAGCCGGCCGGCCGAGTCGCGGGCGGCGTCGGCGATGGCCCGCGCGCCCTCGGCGGTGGTGGTCAGCGGCTTCTCCACCACGACGTCGCACCCGGCCCGCAGCGCGGCGACGGCGTAGCGGTGGTGGGTGGCGTCCGGCGAGGTGACGACCACCGCGTCCGGCCGCCGTTCGCGCAGCAGGTCGTCGAACCGCTCGGGCGCGTAGCGCGCCGGCGCGTGGCCGAGGACGGCGTCGTAGTACGCCATGCGGGTCGGGCTCGGGTCGCACCACGCCACCACCTCGCCGTCGTCGGCGTACTCGGACGCGAGGGCCTCGACGTACAGGGCGGCGCGGTGGCCCACGCCGACCACGGCGTAGCGGCGGCGGGAACCGGTGGTGTCGGCGGACAAGTGAGCTCTCCTCACGGCGCGGGGTGGAGTCCTTCGTGCCGGACGGTCCAGTCGGCGGGGAAGCCGGGGCGGGGCGGTGAGCCGTCCCACCCGGCGGCCATCAGGGCCACGGCGGCGAGCAGCCCGCCGTTGCCCGGCAGGTAGGCGGGCAGCAGGTCGCCCTGCCGGTTGTGCCCGTTGGGCAGGTGGTGGTTCTTGGGCGTGTCCATCAGCAGGGCGTCCACCGCCGTGCGCGGTTCGCCGAGCCGGGTCGCGGTCATCGCCACCGCCGGGAAGTCCCAGCCCCACGTACTGCCCCAGTCCCAGTCGGCCAGCACGTCGCGCAGGGTCGCGCGCAGCACCCGGTGGTCGACCAGGCCGGTGTCCGGGACGACGCCGAGCGCGTACAGCACCGACGGGTGGTCGTCGCGCCGCGTCCACGGCGGCGTGCCGACTGCGGCGTACCGGCCGTCGCGCACGACCGGCCGGACCAGGTGGTCGGCCACCGCGGTCCACCGGGGCTCCTCGGGCAGGCCCAGCAGGACCCGCCACCGCTGCGCGACCCGCAGCCCCCACGCCCAGTAGGCCAGTTCGAACGCGGGGTTCGCGGTCGTGGCGCGGTCGCGGTAGTAGGTCTCCTGCGCGGGCACGAGCGGCGGCCCCAGCGCGTGACCGGCGTCGGTGGCGACGGCGAAGTCCGCCATGAACGCCGCCGTCTCCAGCACGCACTCACCGTAGCGCTCCAGCGCGTCCGGGACACCGGCCCGGCGCACCAGCTCGGCGAGGTGGACCGGGTGCGGCTGCTGCCACACCAGGAACGGCCCGATCGGGCTCGGGCTCTCCCGCCCGTCCGGGCCGACCTGCTTGGGCCACCGCGCTCCCCCGCACCCCTGGGCGCGGGCGGTCGCGCGGGCGGCGTCCAGGACGCGCGGGTACCAGTCGAGGCTCCGGGTCAGCAGCTCGGGCCGGCCCCACAGCGGGAAGTGCGCGCCGTGCCACCAGTGCATCTCCAGGTGGAACCGGCCGCGCCAGCTGTTGCACAGCAGCCCGGTCTCGGCGGGCGGCAGGGAGCCCGCGCAGTGCACCGCGGTGAGGTACTGCGACAGCACGACGCGCCGTTGCAGCTCGGGGGCGCGCCCGTCGTCGGAGTCCAGCTCGACCGCGCCGCCGGAGGACCAGAACCGGGGCCACGCGCGTTCGGCCGCCGCCAGCACCTCGGCGAACGGGACCGGTCCCGCGTCGGGTACCCCGGCGCCGAACCCCGCGGTCAGCTCCAGCACCTCCCGGTCGGTGGAGACGACGAACTCGTGCGGTCCGGTCCGCCGCACGGCCGCGCCCGGCGCGTGGACGCGCACCGACAGCCGCGTCCCGTCCAGCTCGCGGTCGACGGCGAACCCGCCCGGCAGCCGGCGGAGCGTGCTGCGGTGCCGGTCGGGGTGGTCCCAGTCGGCGGCGTCGTGCCAGCTCTCCGAGCCGCGGGGGAAGGCGAACCGGACCCCGAGCCGGGCCTGCGCGGGCGAGGCCACCCGGAAGCCGAGCACGTCCCGGTCCGGGTGGCAGCACGTCACCACCCGCACCGGCACGCCAGCCAGCACGACGGCGCTGGTGATGGTCCCGCGCCACAGGTCCAGCCGCTGCCGCGCCCCCTCCAGCCGCCCGGGGTCCGGTGGCGCGCCGTCGACCAGCAGGCCGATCCGGGCCAGGTCGAGCCGGTGCGGGTTGGCCCGCAGCCACTCCTGCCCCGGCGTGGCCGCGTCGAAGTCGGCCAGGTCCACGTACGGCACGGGGCCCCGGGGCGTGTCGTACCGGCGCACGCTGTCGGCGAGGACCGGCGGCGGGGAGGGCGGGGGCGTGCTGTGCCACGCCCACTGGGCCATGGTGCCCAGCAGCGTGCCGCCGCCCACCGGGTGGGCGCGGGGGAAGGTCTGCAACCCGGTCACGTCGACCGTGCAGCACAGCTCCCCGTTGCCCACCGACAGGGGCGAGCGCGGGTCGAGGCCGGTCACCTCGACGGCGTGCCGGTCGACCAGCGCGCGTCGCTCGATCACCCGCGGCTCACCCGCCGATCGCCGCCGCGACCTCGTCGACGAACCGCCGCGCCGCCCCGGGCGGGCCGACCCGGTCGAACAGCACGTCGGAGTGGACGCGCTGGAGGATCTGGAGGGTGTCGGTCGAGCCGACCGGGCCCTGCACCAGCGCCGGGGTGGTCTTGCCGCTCACCTCGTCGATGAACGCGACCTCGGCCTCCTGGTCCTCGGTCAGCGACCCGGCGACGACGTCGCGGATCCGGGGGTTCGCCGGGATGCCCCGGTCGGTGCCGATGGCCGCGCCGGCCGCCGGGTCGCCGACCAGGAACGCGATGAGCTTCGCCGCCTCCCTCGGGTGCTCGCTGCGGGCGTTGACGGTGTAGAGCTGGGACGCCTGCAACCACATGCCCACCTGCTCCCCGGTGGACTCCCCCGGCGCGCGCAGCATCACCAGCGGCGCGCCGGACGAGGTGCGCAGGGCGGTGAGCCGGTTGCTCCAGTCGAACCTCATGCCCGCGAGGCCCCGGCCCACCAGCGTCTGCTCGGGCGCGGACACGGACACCTGCTCGATCGTCACGGTGGCCTGCGGCGTGGTACCCGCGTCGCGCAGCCGGGTCGTCATCCGGAACCAGTCCTCGACGCTGCCGGTGCTGATGCCGACCTTCCCGTCCGCGGTGTAGAGCCCTTCACCGCGCTGCTTGGAGAAGATCTCCAGCGCCTCCGGCGAGGTCGGGTCCTCCACGCCGACCGTGCCCGCCGGCGCGCGGTCGGCGACCTCGCCCGCGATCCGCTCGAAGTCGTCCCACGTCCAGGTGTCGTCGTCGGGCAGCGGCACGCCCGCCGCCCCGAACACCGCCGGGTTGGCCACGACCCCGTAGGTGTTCACTCCGGTCGGCACGCCGTACTGGACGCCGTCGAACCTCCCGTTGGCGACGGCCGCCTGGTCGAGGTCGGCGAGGTTCAGCTCACCGGCCACCCCGGCGAGGTCGAGCAGCGCGCCGCGACCGCCGTACTCGCGCGGGTAGACCCCGCCCATGGTGATCACGTCCGGCGCGTCGCCCGCCGCGACCTGGGTGGCGATCCGGTCGAAGTAGGCGCTGAAGTCGGCGTACTCGCCCTCGACCGCGATGCCGGGGTTCGCGGCCCGGAAGGCGTCGACGGCCTCCTGCGTGGACTGGGCGCGCTGTTCGTTGCCCCACCACGAGAAGCGCAGCTCGACCGGTCCGCCGTCGCCGCCCGACCCGGACCAGCACCCGGACAGGGCCAGCGCCGCGACGCCGACCAAGCACAGCACGGTCCTGCTCATGTCGCTCTCCTCACTTGATGCCCGTGGTCGCGATCCCCTGCGTCAGGTAGCGCTGCCCGGCCAGGAAGAACCCGAAGACCGGGGCCAGGCCGACCACCGACATGGCGAACAGCGGCCCCCAGGAGCTGCGGCCCTGGCCGTCCACGAAGGTGCGCAGCGCCACCGGGACGGTGTGGAGGTCCCGGTCGGTCAGGAAGATCAACTGGCTGAAGAAGTCGTTCCAGGTCCAGATGAACGTGAAGATCGCGGTGGTGGCCAGCGCGGGCGCGCACAGCGGCATGACGATCCGCCAGTAGATCCGCCAGTGGCCGCAGCCGTCGATGCGCGCCGCCTCGTCCAGCTCGGTGGGCAGCGAGCGGATGAACTGCACCATCAGGAAGATGAAGAACGCGTCCGTGGCGAGGAACTTCGGCACGACCAGCGGCAGGTAGGTGTTGATCCAGTCCAGCTGGGAGAACAGCACGTAGCGAGGCACGATCAGCACGTGCACCGGCAGCATGACGGTGACCAGGGTGAGGGCGAACAGCACCCGCTTGCCGCGGAACTCCAAGCGGGCGAACGCGTAGGCCGCCATCGAGCAGGTCAGCAGGTTGCCCACGACCGAGGCCACCGCGATCACCGCCGAGTTCCACAGGTACCGCTGGAACGGCGCGCCCAGGGCCGTCCAGCCCTCGGCGTAGTTGTCGAGCGTGAACCCGGTGGGCCACAACGACGGGTCGCGGAAGAGGGTGTCGGTCGGCTTGAAGGAGCTGGAGAGCAGCCACAGCAGCGGGTAGACCATGACCAGGCCGAGCACGACCAGCAGGGCGTGCCGCAGCGGGGCGGGCATCCGGCGTTCCCCGGGCATCCCGCGCTCCCCGGGTGGTTGGCGTTCTCCGGGTGGTTGGTCAGTCACCGTAGAACACCCAACGCCTGGCCAGCAGGAAGTTGAGCGCGGTGAGCGCCGCGACGATCAGCAGCAGGAGCCAGGCCAACGCCGAGGCGTAGCCCATCTGGAACGAGCCGAAGCCGCGTTCGTAGAGGTAGAGCGTGAAGAACAACGTCCGGTCCGACGGCCCGCCCGTGCCGCCGCTCACCACGAACGCCTGGGTGAAGTTCTGGAAGGCGTCGATGAGCTGGAGGACCAGGTTGAAGAAGGTGACCGGGGTGAGCAGCGGCAGCGTGATGTGCCGGAACCGGGCCCAGCGCCCCGCGCCGTCCACGGTGGCCGCCTCGTAGTGCGCCACCGGGATCTGCCGCAGACCGGCCAGGAAGATCACCATGGGCGCGCCGAACGTCCACACGTTGAGCACGACCAGCGTGCCCAGCGCCCAGTCCGGGTGCGAGACCCAGCCGACGCCGCGCACGCCGACCAGCGCGAGCAGGTCGTTGACCAGGCCGTCGGTGCCGAACATCTGCCGCCACAGGATCGCGACCGACACGCTGCCCGCGAGCAGCGACGGCAGGTAGTAGACCGAGCGGTAGAACGCCAGGCCGCGCACGCCGCGGTCGAGCAGCAGGGCCAGCGCCAGGGCCGCCGCGAGCTGGAGCGGCACGGAGACGAAGACGTACCGGAACGTGACGCCGAGCGAGGTGAGGAGCCGGTCGTCGCCGAGCATCCGGGCGTAGTTGTCCAGGCCGGTCCACCGCGGGGGCCGCAGCAGCGAGTAGTCCGTGAACGACAGGTACAGCGAGGCGAGGACCGGGCCGAGGGTGATCGTGACCATGCCGACGAGCCACGGCGCCAGGAACAGGTACGCGGCCCTGCCGTCGCGGCGGCGCAGGGCTCCGGCGCGCCCGGGGGTCCTCGCCACACGACCTCCTCGGCGTCGTCGGGGCGTTCGGGAAACCGCTTGCCCGATTTCCTGTCTACCATCCGGGGAGCACCACCCCGAACAGCTTCGAGAACTTGCGAAAACCCCCGAATTCCTTGCGGGAGACGAGATGGCGGACCTTTCACCGATTCGGGTCGACGGCGACCGGCTGGTCGACGGCTCCGGCGGCGCGGTGCTGCTCACCGGTTACGGGCTCGGCGGGTGGATGAACATGGAGAACTTCATCACCGGGTTCCCGAGCACGGAGTCGTTGCAGCGCAAGGCACTGCGCCGCGCGTTGGGCGAGGAGGGGTACCGGCGGTTCTTCGACCGGTTCCTGGACGTGTTCTTCGGCGAGGACGACGCCCGGTTCCTCGCCTCGCTGGGGCTCAACGCGCTGCGCGTGCCGTTGAACTACCGGCACTTCGAGTCCGACGACCGCCCGTTCGAGATCATCGAGGAGGGGTTCGCACCGCTGGACCGGTTGATCGACCGGTGTGCCGAGCAGGGGATCTACACGATCCTGGACCTGCACGCCCTGCCCGGCTGCCAGAACCAGCACTGGCACAGCGACAACCCCACGCACTGGGCGCAGTTCTGGGCGCACCGCCACTTCCAGGACCGGGTCGTGCACCTGTGGGAGGTGATCGCCGACCGCTACGCCGACCGGCCGGAGGTGGCGGGCTACAACCCGGTCAACGAGCCGGCCGACGCCTCGGGCGAGGTGATCGGCCCGTTCTACCGGCGGCTGGAGCGGGCGATCCGCGCGGTGGACCCGCGGCACGTGCTGTTCCTCGACGGCAACCGCTACTCCACCGACTTCTCCGTGTTCGACGAGCCATTCGCGAACTCGGTGCACAGCGCGCACGACTACGCGCTGCCGGGCATCGCGCGCGACGGCCGCTACCCCGGCGTAACGCGCGGCGAGCACTTCGACCGGGGCGCGCTGGAGCGGGCGTTCCTGCGGCGCACCGAGTTCATGCGGCGCACCGGGACGCCCGTGTGGATCGGCGAGTTCGGGCCGGTCTTCACCGGTGACGCCGAGGTCGACGCGGAGCGGTGCGCGTTGCTGCGCGACCAGCTCGACCTGTACCACGAGAACGGCGCGAGCTGGAGCCTGTGGACGTACAAGGACATCGGGGTCCAGGGCCTGGTGCGCACCCGGCCGGACTGCGGCTACCTGCGGCGGATCGCGCCGGTGCTGGCGAAGAAGGCGCGGCTGGGCGCGGACGCGTGGGGCGGTGACGACCGGGGCGTGCGGCACGTGCTCGACCCGGTGGAGGAGCTGTTCGAGCGCGAGTTCCCGGACTTCGACCCGTTCCCCTGGGGCCGCCGCCCCTGGCTGACCACGCTGGTGCGCAACATCCTGCTGGCCGAACCCCTGGTCGGCGAGTTCGGCCGCTGCTTCACCGGCGTGTCACCGGAGGAGGCCGAGTCCCTGGCCGACGACTTCGCCTTCGCCAACTGCCTCCCCCGCACCCCCCTGACCACCCTCCTCCACTCCCGCCCCTGACCGCGAGTCATGCGCTCGCGACCCGCGAGTCATGCGCTCGCGACCCTCGTGTCATGCGCTCGGAGAGAGCCGAATGTCGGACTCATGGGTCATGAGCGCATGACTCGCCGGTCATGAGCGCATGACTCGCGGGTCAGGCCCACGGGTCGACGGGGAGGACGTCGGTGCTGCGGCCGTCCGGGGTCAGCAGGCAGCCCATCCGCTTGACCGCGCGCAGCTCGATGGTGCGGTCGGTCACGACCAGGGTCGGGAAGCGCGTGGACAGCTGCTCCTCGAACCGCTGGCTGTCGGCCAACGAGCGCAGCCACAGGCTGATCACGAGGTTGTCCGCTCCCGTCACGGCCGCGCACATGCGGACCTCCGGCAGCGTCGCGAGCCCCTCCACCGCGGCACGCAGCTCGTGCGGCGGCACGCGGGTCCAGAAGCTCGCCGACACCGGCCACCCGGTGACGGGTTGCGCGGTCTCGCAGCGGAACGACAGGGTGCCCTCCCGCACGGCCCGGGCCAGTCGCCTGCGCGCGGTGGAGGCGCTGGTGCCGGTGCGCTCGGCGAGGTCGGCGACGCTGCACCGCCCGTCCGGGGCGAGTGCCAGGAGCAGGTCGCGGTCGGCGTCGGCCAGGACGCCCGCGGTGGGCGGTGGGCGGTGCAGGCCGGCGCGCTGCCCGCCGGTCAGCGAGTCGAACTGCCACGCGCCGCCCTCGGTGACCATGCGCGTCACCAGGTGCGTCCGGGTGGCGCGGACCCCGGTCAGGCCCAGCACCAGCGCGGACAGCGCCGCGAGGGTCGGCGTGAGGACGGTCAGGTACAGGTCGCGGCCGCTGCTGGCGATCGTCACGGACGCGATCTGCGGCACCCGGACCAGCTCGGCGATCACCCGTTCACGGGTCGCCGGCTCGCAGTCGACCTCGACGAACGCGAGGCAGCGGTGCCTCGCCCAGCCGGTCAGGCGCGGGTAGGCGACCACCCGGACCACCCCGGCCGCGGCCAGGCGGTTCCAGCGGCGGGCGGCCGTGGCCGGGTTGACGTCGAGCGCCGCGCCGATCTCGGCCCACGAGGCGCGCGGGGCGAGCTGGACGACGTTGACCAGGGCCCGGTCGGTCTCGTCGAGGCCGACGTCGAGGTCGGGCACGGAGGTGGCGGCGGGAGCCGCTGTGACCCGATCCTGCACCGGAGGCCCCTCACGTGGCGGTTTCGGGGGATTCCGGGCTCAGCGTAGACCCGATCCCCGACAGTCGGGGCATGGACGCGAACCGCGAGAACCCGCGAACCACCCGCACCGCCGGCTGGGCCGGCCTGACCGTCGCCGGCCTCGGCGCACCCGTCTACGCCCTGTGCACCGCCCTGGTCGAGCCCGGCACCGGGCTGCTCGGCCTCGTCGGCGACCTCGCCACGCTGTGGGGGCTGGGCGCGCAGGCCGCCCTCGTCCTGCTCGGGCTCGCCGCGCTGCTCGCCCTGGAGGCGGCGCTGACCAGGGGCTTCACCTCGGCCAACCGCTGGGCGGTGGTGCCGCCGGGAGCGGCGGCGGCCCTGGTCGCCGCACCGCTGCTCGTGCTCGTCGCCGTCGCCTGCCTCGCGCTGGTGCTCGTGCTCGCGCTGCTCTCCGGGGATGGCGGGGGCGACGGCGGCCACCCGGTCGGGGAGTTGTGAGCCGTGGCGGCGGGGTCCGTTCGGGGGCGGACCCCGCCGTCGGTGGGCGGCTCAGCTCACGGCGGGGCCGGACTTGTCGCTGGCCGCCATGTCCTTGAGGAACTCGTGGCACTGCTTGGCGCGCGCCGAGTCCTCCTCCATCACGCGCCGGAAGAAGTCGGCGATGTCCTGCCGACCGGCGTTCTCGGCGTCGCGGACGTACTGGCCGTAGTCGTGCCCGGCCTTGAGCGAGTGGTACTGCACGGAGATGAGGTCGTAGCTGACGTCGTCGAAACCGGTCTCACCGGTGGCCATCGTTCCTCCTCGGTGTCTCACCCGGACTGCGGTGTCCCTTGGCGTGCTCCTGTTACCCCGTCCGCCGCCGCTCAACCTCACCCGACGGGATTGCGTCCGGACGGGTGTCGCGCGCACGGCCGGGGGTCCCTCTACTGTGGACGCGGTGATCAGCATCCAGGAGCGCCTCTATCCCGACCTGCCCTGCTTCGGCTGCGGCCACGGCAACCCGAAGGGGCTGCGGCTGCGCAGCTACCCGGGCGACGACGGCGTGGTGACCGCCGCGTTCACGCCCTGGCCGGAGCACGACAACGGGCTCGGTTTCCTCAACGGCGGTGTGGTCTGCACCGTCCTGGACTGCCACAGCGCGGCGGCGGTCGTGCTGGAGGCCGAGCGGCGGGGGTGGCCTCCCCTGCCGGGGGCGGCGTTGCCCTACGTGACGGCCGGGTTGGACGTGCGCTACCTGCGGCCGTCGCCGCTGCACGAGCCGGTGGAGCTGCGGGCGGTGGTGCGGGAGGCGTCCGAGGCGCAGATGACCGTGGACGTCTCGCTGGTGTGGGACGGCAAGCCGCGGGCCGAGGCGACCGCCCTGTGGAAGCGGTGGCGGCCCCGGCCCGCGAGCTGAACGGTCCCGGCGACTGGACGGCACCGGCTGGGCGGCACCGGGTCGAGGGGGTGCTACGGGGTGCGGCCGGGCAGTGTCCTGGTGAGGAAGTCGCGGACGAGGGGGACCACCTCGGTGAGGTTGGTCTCCAGCGCCCAGTGCCCGCCCTCCAGCAGGTGCAGCTCGGCGTCGGGCAGGTCGCGCAGGTAGGCGCGGGCGGCGCCCTCGGGCATGTAGCCGTCCTCCGGTCCCCACACGATGAGCGTGGGCGGCCGGTGCTCGCGCAGGTACGCCTGCTCGTCGGCGAACCAGTCGAGGGTGCACGCCTGGTCGGCGATCAGGTTGACGAGGTTGGCGCGCCGCTCGGGCGTGGTCAGGGACCAGTGCAGGTGCCACAGGTCGGGGCTGACCCGGGCGGCGAGGTGGTCGGCGACCTCGCCGACGAACTCGTCGCGGAACCCGTCCTCGGTCACGTTGGCGGCCAGCTCCTCGCGGCCCTCCTCGGTGGGGTTGGCCCAGTACTCCTTGAGCGGCTTGTACTTGGGGCCGTGCTGGTCCTCGTAGATGTCGCCGTTCTGGATGATCAGCGCGGTGACGCGCTCGGGGGCCGACATGGCCAGGCGCAGGCCGAACTGGGTGCCGTAGTCGTGCAGCCAGATGGCGTAGCGGTCCAGGCCGAGGGTCTCGGTGAAGCGGCGCAGGAAGTCGGAGTAGCCGGCGAAGGTGTAGGGGAAGTCGTCGGGGGTGGCGCTGTAGCCGAAGCCCGGGTAGTCCGGGGCGATCAGCCGCCACCGGTCGCCGAGGGCGGGCATGAGGTTGCGGAACTGGAAGGACGAGCAGGGGTACCCGTGCGGCAGCAGCACCACCGGCGCGTCGGCGGGTCCGGCTTCGCGGACGAAGGTCTCGATGCCGTCGACGTCGAGGGTGCGGTGCGTGACGGTGGCCGGCTCGTGCGACGAAGTCATGCTTCGGGGTTTCGCACCACGAGCTGATCAAACACCTACCGTTCGGGCGAATTCCCACGCCGGTGTGATCACGCACCGCAACATCGACTGGTCACGTGGTGCTGAACACCTCGTCGCGCAGGGCCGATTCGCCCTCCACGACCTCCGCCGGTCCCGCCGCCCGGGACACCACGGACGTGGCCGCGCGCAGCAGCACGCGGGCGATCATCGGGTCGATCGCGCCGGCCAGGTGCGGGACGCCGGTGCGGAACGACACCCGGTGCACGACCCGGCTGCCGCCGTCGGTCGACCGGACCTCCCAGGTGCCGCCGAAGTCCACGAAGTCGCCCTCGACCTGCTCGAACCGCAGGGTGCGGGCGTCGACGTCGACCTCGGTGCGCTGGGTCCAGCGCGCCACCCCGCCCCGGAAGCGCAGGGCGTAGCGGTGCTCGCCCCCGGCGAGGACCTCGACCGATTCGAGGTCGTCCGCCGTCTCGGCGAAGCGCTCCTGGCGCCGCAGGACGGCGAACACCTCGTCCGGGGTCCTGGGGGTGGACAGGACCACGCTGTGCTCGTTCATCGGCTTCCTCCGCGCGTCACGTTGACGCCCTGCAGGTGGGACGTCCTCAGCATCAGGTAGTTGGCCTCGCCGAAGACCCCTCCGGTCAGGCCGGTGCCGCCGTGCGTCGGCAGGAACGGCCGGAACGCCGAGTGGGAGTCGTTGACGTTCACCACTCCCCCGTTGGTCACGCCGGTGGCGATCCGGTCGACCAGCCGGTCGTCGCGCACCCAGAACGAGTTGCGCAGGCCGTAGGCGTTGTCGTTGACGAACCGCAGCACCTCGTCGAACAGGGCGTCGTCGGAGGCGGCCTCCGCGGCGTCGGGCACGACGACGGGCAGCAGCGGGGAGAAGGTCTCCTCGCGCACGGCGGGCGTCTCGCGGGCGGCGCGCAGGCCGTCGACCCGCAGCACGGTGGGTTCCACGAACAGGCCGGTGTCCGACGGCGTGCCGTCCACCTCCAGGCGGCGCCCGCCGTGCAGCAGCCGCGCGCCCCGGCCGAGGGCGTCGGCGACGTTGGCGAAGTGCGCGCGGGCCATGAGCACGGGGGTGAGCACCACGCCGGGCTCGTCGGGGTAGCCGGGGCGGGTGTCGGCGGCGATCGCGACCAGGCGGGACAGCAGCTCGTCGGCGACGGCCGGGTGGGCGATGACGTGGTTGGGGATGTTGCAGATCTGGCCGGACTGCCGGAAGTTCTCGGTGATGGAGCGGGCGGCGGCGTCGAGGTCGGCGTCGGCCCACACCACCACGCAGTCGTTGCCCGCCAGCTCCAGCACGGGTTTCTTGCCCGCGGCCACGGCGGCGCGCTCGAACTCCAGGCCCTTGGCGCTGCCGCCGACGTAGACGACGTCGTCGACGTGCGGGCTCTCCAGCCACAGGTCGGTCATCGGCGGCCCGCACAGGACGTTGAACACCCCGGCGGGCGCGCCGGCCTCCTCCAGCACGGGGATGACGACCTCGCGCAGGGCGTGCGTGGTGGCCAGCGGCACGCCGCGCGGCGCGCGCACCACCACGGCGTTGCCCGCGAGCAGCGCGGACGCGCCGAACAGCGCGTTGGGCGTGGAGGCGTTCTGCGGCGGGTTGACGCACACCACGCCGTCGGGCACGCGGCGGACGGTGGCGTACCCGGAGCCGTGGTGCTTGGTGGTCTCCATCTGGGTGGCGCACCAGTGCAGCGTCTCGCTGCTGAAGTCGGCGCGCCAGTACTCGTCCAGGGTGGGTCCGGCCAGGTCGACGGGCTGCCCCTCGGCGACGAGCAGGTCCACGAGGTCGTCGCGCTTCTCGCGCAGCCGCTCCCCGATGCGCAGGCCGAGCGCCACCCGCTCGTGCAGCGGGACGCGCGCCCACTCCGGCGCGGCGCGCGCGGCCGACTCCAGCGCGTACCGGGCCATCCGGTCGTCGGCCAGCGCGCAGCCGCCGGCGACGGACGGGCCCGCGGAACGGGGGTCGACCCGGCCCGCGTCGAGGTCCCGCTTGAGGGCCTGCGCGGCGATGGTGTCCTCCAGCACCGCGCGGGCGGCGACGGTGTGCACGTAGCGGCCCTCGGGGTGCTCGACGTCCTTGCCGTCGATGTAGGCCGGGTACATCAGCAGGTCGTTGGTCATGTCCTCACCTCTCGCGCGGCGGCGTCCACCGCGACGGCGCCCATCGCGGCCGCGGCGATCGTCGCCGCCTGGTTGCGGATCTCCGGGACGGCGGTGCTCTCGAACAGCTCACCCCGCCGCAGCGCGCCGAGGGTGAAGATGCGGCGGGGCGCGCCGCGCCGGTCGAGCACCCGGCCGTCGCCGCCGGTCGCCACGCCCAGGCCCACCGGGTCGGGGCGGGCGGTGCCGCCGGCCACCAGGTCGTGCAGCAGCGGGTCGCCGACGTCCTGCCGGAACCCGGTGGTGTTGACCAGCCACCCGACGCGCAGCGACCGCGTGCCGCCGGGGGTGGCCAGGTCGACGTCGAACCCGTCGTCGACCTCGCGCACGCGGGCGACCCGGCCCCGGTGCACGTGCAGCCGGCCGGCGCCGACCAGCGCCCGGACCCGCCGGTGGGTGGCGGGCGCGGCGCGGTGGCGGTGCACGTCCCAGTACCTGTTGACGCGGTCCAGGAAGCGCCGCCGGTCGTCCACGTCGAGCTGCTGCCACAGCCGGGGCGCGTGCGGGCGCATCCGGTCGACGAACTCGCGCCAGCGGTCCGGGTCGGCCTTGACGCAGCGCCGCGCGAAGCCCAGCAGGTCGCCGAGCGAGGCGATCCGGTCGGGCGGCTCGGGCACCCGACCGGCGGGCGCGCGGCCCGCCCGGTGGGCGCGGGGCAGCAGGCCGTGCCGCGACACGGCGTGCACGACCGCGTCCGGGTGGGCGCGGGTGACCGTCGTGGCCAGGTCCATCATGGACAGCCCGGTGCCGATGACCAGGACCGGCGAGCCGTCGGTGGCGGCGAGCGGCCCGGCCCACGGGTCGCGCACGTAGCGCGGCGACCCGGTGGGCAGCACGGCGGCCAGCGGGTCGCCGCCGCCGACGCCGGGGGCCAGCACGGCGAGGTCCGCCCGCACCGGGCCGCGCCGGGCCAGCTCGACGGTGACGCCGCGCTCGTCGGCCGACAGGCCGGTCGCGGTGTCGGCGACCCGGTCGACCACCGCCGCGCGGCCGGCGCGCCGCTCCTCGGCCAGCAGCGCCTCGACGAGGTAGCGGCCGTAGTCCCCGCGCGGCAGGAACGTCGTGCCGTCGGCGTCGCGGCCGCGGTCCCGGCTCCAGCGCACGAAGTGGTCGGGGTCGTCGGCGAGGGCGCTCATCTTCCCGGCGGGGGTGTTGAGCAGGTGGTCCGGGTCGGCCGTGCGGTAGGCCCGGCCGGGGCCGAACTCGCCGCTGCGGTCGACCAGGACCAGCTCCAGCCGCGCGCCGCCGGGGGTGCCACCCCCGGCGGCGTCGGCGGCGGCGCGCAGCAGGTGGATCGCCGCCAGCGCCCCGCTGGCGCCGACGCCGACGACGACCACCTTCATGCTGTCGGCCATGCCGCGATCAGCCGTCCTGCCCGCGGCGGTCGGCGGCGACCACCGACAGCGAGTCGCCCAGCAGGCCGGCGGCCAGCGTGTTGCCGCCGTTGGGGTCGATCAGCAGGAACGCGCCGGTGGCCACGCACTCGGCGTAGTCGTCGAACGGCAGCGCGTCGGCGACCTGGAGCCGGACCTGCCCGATCTCGTTGAGCGCCAGCTCCTCCGGGTCCTGCTCGATGGCCAGCTCCTGCTCGTCGAAGCGGGCGGGCAGGCTGGGCACGCGGCACTGCGTGGTCTGCGTGCCGTGCCGCAGCAGCACCTTCGCGCCGGGCCGCAGCGGTTCCTCGGCCAGCCAGCACACCGTGGCGTCGAACTCCTCCTCGACCTTGGGCCTGCGCTCGGCGGAGGCGATGAGGTCGCCGCGGGTGACGGCCAGGTCGTCGGCCAGCACCAGCGTCACCGGCTGCCCCTCGTCGGCGGAGTCGACCGGCCCGTCCGGGGTGCCGACCTCGGTGACCGTGGTGACGGTGCCCGCGGGCAGCACCACGACCTCGTCGCCGGGCGCGACCCGGCCCGCCACGACCTGCCCCGCGTAGGCGCGGTAGTCGTTGCCGTCGGAGCGCAGCACGTACTGCACCGGCATCCGGAACCCGACGTCGCAGCCGCGCCGGTCGGGTGAGACCTCCTCCAGGTGCTCCAGCAGCGTCGGCCCGTCGTACCACGGGGTGTTCTCCGAGCGGGTCACCACGTTGTCGCCGGTCAGCGCGGACAGCGGGATGGTGGTGACCTGGTCCTCGCGGTAGCCCAGCGAGACGGCGTGCGCGACGAACTCCTCGCGGATCTTCTCGTGGGTGTCGCGGTCGAAGTCGACCAGGTCGAGCTTGTTGACCGCGAGCGTGATGCCGGGGACGCCGAGCATCGCCATCACGGCCAGGTGCCTGCGGGTCTGCGGCAGCACGCCCTTGCGGGCGTCGGTGAGCAGCACCGCGTGGTCGGAGGTGGAGGCGCCGGTGACGGTGTTGCGCAGGTACTGGACGTGCCCGGGGGTGTCGGCCAGCACGAACGTGCGCCTGGCCGTGGCGAAGTAGCGGTAGGCCACGTCGATGGTGATGCCCTGCTCGCGCTCGGCCCGCAGGCCGTCCACGAGCAGCGACAGGTCGGGGTTGTCCAGGCCGCGCTCCTCGCTGCTGGAGATCACGGCGTCGATCTGGTCGCTGAGCACGGACTTGGTGTCGTAGAGCAGCCGGCCGACGAGGGTGGACTTCCCGTCGTCCACGCTGCCCGCCGTGACCAGCCGCAACAGGTCGGACGTCATCAGAAGTACCCCTCCCGCTTGCGGTCTTCCATGGCTGCCTCGGAGATCCGGTCGTCGGCCCGGCTCGCGCCGCGCTCGGTGAGCCTGCTGGCCTTGATCTCCTCGATGATGTCGGCGACGGTGGCCGCGTCGGACTCGACCGCGCCGGTGCACGAGCCGTCGCCGACCGTGCGGTAGCGCACGACCTTCCGCACGACCTCCTCGTCCTCGGCCGGGCCGCCCCACTGGCCGGAGGTCAGCCACATGCCGTCCCGCAGGTACACGTCGCGCTCGTGCGCGAAGTACAGCGGGGGCAGTTCGATGCCGCGCTCGTCGACGTAGCGCCACACGTCCAGCTCGGTCCAGTTGGAGATCGGGAAGACGCGGACGTGCTCGCCGGGCTTGTGCATGCCGTTGTAGAGGTTCCACAGCTCGACGCGCTGGCGGCGCGGGTCCCACCGGCCGAAGTTGTCGCGGATGCTGAAGATCCGCTCCTTGGCGCGGGAGCGCTCCTCGTCGCGGCGACCGCCGCCGATGACGGCGTCGAAGCCCTGCTCGGTGATGGTGTCCAGCAGCGGCGTGGTCTGCAGCGGGTTGCGCAGGCCGTCGGGCCGCTCCTCGACCTTGCCCCGGTCGATCCAGTCCTGCACCTCGGCCACGTGCAGCGAGAGGCCGAACCGCTCGACGATGTCGTCGCGGAACTTCAGCACCTCGGGGAAGTTGTGGCCGGTGTCGACGTGGACCAGGGTGAACGGTGGCGGCAGCGGCGCGAAGGCCCGCACCGCCAGGTGCACCAGGGCGGTGGAGTCCTTGCCGCCGGAGAACAGCAGCGCGGGCTTGTCGAACTCGCCCGCGACCTCGCGCAGGATGTGGATGGCCTCGGCCTCCAGCGTGGCGACGCCGGTGACCGCCCTCTCCTTCGTCGGAGCGCTCATCGCAGCACCGCCTCCCTCGTGTCCGGTTCCCGGCTTTCCTGCTCGCAGCGCTCCAGGGCGCGTTCGATCATGTCCAGGCTCTCCTCGATGCCGTGCTCGGCGGTGTCCACGCGGACCTCCGGCGAGGCGGGTGCCTCGTAGACGTCGCTGACACCGGTCATGCCGTCCACCTCGCCGCGGTCGGCCTTGGCGTACAGGCCCTTGACGTCGCGGTCCGCGCACACCTCGACCGGGGCGTGGACGTGCACCTCGACGAAGTTGAGGCCGGCGTCCTCGTGGGCGGCGCGGACCTCGGCGCGGGCGGAGCGGAACGGCGCGATGACGGACACGACGGTGAGCACGTCGTGCTCGGCGAGCATCGCGGCCAGCTTGCCGATGCGCCGGACGTTCTCGGTCCGGTCCTCCTTGGTGAACCCCAGTTCGGGGAAGAACTCCTTGCGGATCTCGTCGCCGTCCAGGTGCTGGACGTGCCGCCGGTCGCGGAACCGGGCGACCAGTTCCCGGCCGAGCGTGGACTTGCCGGAACTGGGCAGCCCGGTCAACCACAGCGTGGTGGCCACAGGTCTTTCCTCCTTCTCCTCCGTCGTCGTGTTCTCCGGGCGTGCCTAGGGCGCGTGCTCCCGGCCCAGCAGCTGTCGGGCCACCACGAGCTTGGTGGCGTTCTCGGTGCCGTCGGCGATCTCGGGCCCGATGGCGTCGCGCATCCGGCGGCTGATCGGGTGCTCGTCGTTCCAGCCGCGGTGGCCGAAGGTGAGCAGCGCCTGGTGGGTGGCCTCGACGCCGACGCGCGGCGCCCACCACTTGGCCATGTTGGCCTCGACCCGGTGGTCCAGGCCCGCGTCCTTGCGCCACAGCGCCTCGTAGGCCAGCAGGCGCGCGGCGTGCACCCGGGTGGCGTGCTCGACGAGCGGGAACGCCACGCCCTGGTGCTGCCCGATGGGCTTGCCGAACGTGGTGCGCTCGCGGGCGAACGCCATCGCGTCGTCCAGCGCGGCCTGCGCGGAGGAGGCGGCCATGACGGCGATGAGGGCGCGGGAGTGGTCGAAGCCGCGCATGACGCCGACGAAGCCCTCCCCCACGCTGCCGACGACCTCGTCGTCGGCGGCCGCGACGTGGTCGAACTCCAGGGTGGCGCGACCGCCGGCGCGGGCGCCGAGGTCGTGCAGCCGCTCCCGGGTCACGCCGGTGCGGTCCAGCGGCAGGTAGAACGCGGTGACGCCGCGCGCGCCGTCCTCGCCGGTGCGGGCGAAGACCAGGCCGTGGGTGGCGTGGGCGCCCAGCATGATCGACGTCTTGGTGCCGGTGAGCACCCAGCCGTCGTCCTCGCGGTCGGCGCGCAGCTCGATGGCGGCGGCGTCGGTGCCGTGCTCGGGCTCGGTGAGCACCAGCGCGACCACCGACTGGCCCTCGGCCACGGGCGGCAGCCAGGCCGCCTTCTGCTCCTCGGTGCCGCTGCGGGCGATGATGCCGCCGATGAGCGCGGCGTTGAGCACCGGGTAGCAGGCGGTCACCTCCGCCCTGGCCAGCTCCTCCACGGCGATGCCGACCTCGACCGCGCCCAGGCCGCGCCCGCCGTGCTCCTCCGGGATGCCCAGACCGGTCAGGCCCGCCCGTCCCAGCTCGGCGAAGAAGCCGGGCATGAACGTGCCGTCGCGGTCGTGCCGGGCCGCGCCGGGCGCGATCCTCTCCTCGGCGAACGCCCGCACCTTCTCGGCCAGCGCGCGCTGCTCGTCGGTGAAACCGAAGTCCACGTCCCCACCTCCTCAGCTGTCGACCAGCTGCTCGCGCAGCTTGAACTTCTGGACCTTGCCGCTGGGCGTCGTGGGCAGCTCGCCCGCGTACTCGACGCGCTCGGGCCAGTACTGCTTGGCCATGCCCAGCCCGTCGAGGTGCTCGCGCAGGTCGGGCAGCTCGGGCTTGTCGCCCTGCGCCACGATCACCGCGCACGCCTTCTCGCCGAGCCGGTCGTCCGGGTAGCCGACGACCGCGACGTCCTTGATCGCCGGGTGGCGGCGCAGCGCCGCCTCGACCTCCACGACGGGGACCTTCTCGCCGCCGCGGGAGATGACGTCCTTGTCGCGGCCGGCGATGCGGATGCCGCCGTGGCCGTCGTCGCGGGCGAGGTCGCCGGTGTCGAACCAGCCGTCGTCGGTGACGTTCCCGGCGTAGACGTCGGGCCGGCGGAAGTAGCCCAGGCACTGCGTCGCACCGCGCACCTGGAGCCGGCCGGTGCCGCCGTCGGTCACCGGGTTCCCCGTTTCCTCGTCGACGATGCGCACCTCCATGCCGGGCACGGCCGAGCCGTCGCTCTCGGAGGCGCGCATCTCCGGGTCCTCGGGGCGGGTGATGGTGGGCGCGCCGTTCTCCGTCATGCCCCACAGGGCGTAGAGCCGGCAGCCCAGCACGTCGCGGGCCTGCTCGACGAGCACCGGCGGGATGGGCGCGCTGCCCGTGGCGAAGGTCGTGAGGTTCGACAGGTCGCGCCGCTGCTCCTGCTGCTGGTCGATGAGGTCGACCAGGAACGGCGGGGCGCCCATGAAGAAGGTGACCTTCTCCTCCTCCAGGACGCGCAGCATCAGCGCGGCGTCCCAGTTGTCGATGTGCACGCACGTGGCGCCCAGCAGCAGCGGCATGGTGAAGTTCCACGTCCAGCCGGCGTTGTGGGTGGTGGGCGAGCCCATCGCGGTGATCTCGTCGCCGGTCAGGTGCAGCGCGTCGATCTGCATGCGGTTGGTGGCGTGCAGCGTGTTGTGGCTGTGCACCACGCCCTTGGGCTCGCCGGTGGTGCCGGAGGTGAACATCAGGTACGCCGTGTCGTCGGGGCGCGCCTCGCGGCCCTCGGTGTCGCCGAAGACGGCGCCCTCGGTGCCCGGTTCGCCGAGCAGGGCGGTGTCGAAGTCCAGCGCGCCCGCCAGGCCCGGGGTGCCCTCGGGTTCGTCCGCCGCGCCGACGAGCACGCGGTGCTCGACGGTGCCGACCTCGCGGGCGACCTCCTCGCTCAGCTCGGCGTGCGAGAACCCGCGGTGGCTGACCGGTCCGATGTAGACGCTGCTCTCGGTCAGGCCCGTCATGAACGTCAGCTCGCGCTTGCGCATGATCGGCAGCACGGGGCCGGCGACCGCGCCGATCCGGGAGCACGCCAGCGTCGTGGCGAGCAGCTGCCAGGAGTTGGGCAGCTGGAGGGTGACCACGTCGCCGTGCCGCACGCCCAGGCCGGCCAGGCCGGCGGCGATCCGCTCGACGCGGGCCTCCAGCTCGGCGTAGGTGAGGGTCTCCTTGTCGCGGCCGTCGGTGTGCCACACCACGACCGCACGCCGCTCCGGGTGCTCGCGGGCCGCGCGGCGCAGGTCGTCGACCAGCGTCTCCTCGGCTCGCCACCACCCCTCGGCGAGGTACTTGTCCTTGAGTTCCGCGGACATCAGCTCTCCCGTGATCGTGTCGTGGTGGTCGGTCAGACGACGCCCCGCGTGTTGCCGCCGTCGACCAGCAGCAGGGCGCCGGTGACGAAGGCGGCCTGGCGCGAGGCGAGGAACGCGACGAGCGCGCCGAAGTCGTCGGGGTCGCCGACCCTGCGCAGCGGCACCTCGGCGGCCGCGGCGGCGGCGTCCTCGCCGGTGGGGCCGCGCAGCGCCGGCGTGTCGTGGTAGCCGGGCGCGAGGACGTTGACGGTCACGCCGCTGTCGCCGAAGGAGTGCACCAGGTTGCGCGCGTAGGACAGCACGCCCTGGCGGGCGACGCCGGAGAGCACGTTGTGCGGCATGGGCTGGCGCACCGCCTCGGAGGTGATCAGCAGCACCCGGCCCCAGCCGCCGCGCTTGAGGTGCGGCGTGGCCGCGGTGACGAGCGCGACGTGCGGGATGAGCGCGGTGTCGACCGCCGCGCGGTAGTCGTCGGGGCCGAAGTCGTCGACGGGGCCCTGCACGACGCCGCCGGTGTGGCCGACGGCGATGTCGATCCCGCCGAACTCGGCCGCGGTGTCGTCCACCCACCGCCGCACGGCGGCGGTGTCGGCGACGTCGACGACCTGGCTGCGCACCCGGCCGCCGCCGGCGGCCTCCAGCTTGCCGTGCGCCTCGGCGAGCCGGTCGGCGTCGCGGGCGCAGATCGACACGTCGGCGCCCTCGGCGGCCAGTGCCGTCGCCACGCCCAGGCCCAGGCCGCTGCTCGCGCAGGCGACCATCGCGACCTTGCCGTCCAGTCCCAGGTCCATCAGCCCTTCCCCTCCCCCGCGCGCACGCGGTAGCCGTAGCGCAGCAGCTGCGGCCCGGCCGCGGCGGTGGCCAGCGCCTTCGGCTTCCAGTCCAGTTCGGTCCGCCAGCGCCGGTCGGCCCGGATGGGCACCCGGCCGTGGTGGAAGCGGTCCGGGTTGCCGGTGACGGTGTGGTTGACGCCCAGCTCGACCGTGCCGTCGGCGTCGACCGGGTTGGGCCCGGTGATGCCCGCGAACGCCATGACCCGCTCGACGACCTCGCGCGGCCGGGCGGAGAAGTCCTCGTGCCGCACCCGCAGGTAGCGGTCGCGGCCGGCCAGCGCGAGCAGGTCCGAGGCGGCGTTGACGCCCGCCCAGATGCCGGTGCTGCGGCCCGCGCTCATCCGCTCCACGTAGCTCTTGTCCTTGCGGTAGGAGTACGCGGTGGCGCGAGCGTCGCGCACGACGTGCAGCACGCGCACGTCCAGCTCCCGGCGCCCCAGCAGCGCGGCGGCCTCGGCCGGGTACTTCGAGCCGTCCACCAGCACCTCGGAGCCCGAGGCGGACGCGGCGGCCCGGTACAGCTCGGTCGTCACGCCGGTCAGCCACGCGACGTCCGCCGGGGTGCGGCGCAGGCCGAGGGACTCGGCGAGCCGGGCCGGGGTGTGGCGGGCGCGCAGCCGGGCGCTCTGCACCGCCTCGACCGCCGCGGCGGCGTGCGGGTCGGCGGCGACGCCGGTGCCCAGCACCCCCGACCACAGCGGGCAGAGCGCGACCGGCTCGCCGCAGCCGCAGTCGGAGTTCGTGCCGTTGCGCAGCACGCCGTTGCGCCACAGGTAGTGCAGCTCGCCGACGTGCAGGGTGCCCGGCACCTCGCCCAGCACGTTGCCGATCATGGTGCTGCCGCAGCGCATCATGCCGGTGATGTAGAGGACCTTCACGAGCCGCCCCCCTTCTGCTCCAGCAGGACGAAGTGCTGCGGCAGGTGCACGGCCAGGCCCATCCGGCTGTTGGCCTCCAGCAGGTCGCCGCCGTCCGGGGCGCCGCCGCGGTGCAGCTTGAGGTAGGCCACGCCGGGGTCGAGGAACGTCGTCGCGGCCCGGAAGTCGCCCAGCAGCACCTGGTGGCGCGGGATCATCCGGGTCCGCGAGATCCGCACGCCCGCCTCGGCGAGCCTGCCCAGCAGACCGGACTGCACGGCCTCCCAGTACACGGCGGTGTGCGCCACGATCCCGTCGCACGAGCCACCGGTCTCCTCCACCAGCGCGGCGGCCTCGGTGAGCACCTCCACCGGCTTGCGGTCGACCTCCACGCGGCGCGCGTCGGGCAGCTCCAGCAGGCCCGGCACGGCGCCGTCGTCGCTGCCGCGCAGCAGCACCTGGTTCTCCGTGGTGCCGAACCGCACCAGCAGCCGGAAGTCGATGAACGAGGCCAGCAGCCGCGGGTGGTCGAGCAGCCCCGGCGGCACCGGCAGCGTCACGCCGATGTCGGTCAGCGGCGCCTGGCCCAGCGTGGGCTTGAACGCCGACTCGGGGGTGGTGTCGAACGTGGTGCCCGACGCCTTGCCCTGCTGCTCGTCGGGCTGCGGCTCGTAGACGAAGTTGACCGCGCCGTCGCGGATGGTCGCCATCTTCATCAGCTGGCGCACCGTGTAGCGGGGGCGTTCGGCGAACAGCGGGAACGCGGTGGGCAGGTACGCCCGGAACGTCACCGTGACGTCCTCGTCGCCGTTGCCGAGCGCCGCGGCCTGCGCGAACTCCGAGCCCGGTGTGCTCTCGGTCATCGCCGGATCGGCCAGCAGCTGCCGCGTCTGGTTGAGGGGGGAGCTGGTCTGTGCTGTCATCACTGCCTTCCTCGTCGGCTCTGCGGCGGGTGGTCCGCGCTCACGCGGCGATCGCCATGCGGCCGTGCACGACGTCGCCGATCTCGCGGGCCAACCGGCCCGGGTTGGGGTGCCGGAAGATGTTGCGGCCCATGGCCACCCCGGCCGCGCCGGCGCGCACGGTGGACGCGACCCGCTCCAGCAGGACCCGCTTCTCGTCCACCGGCGGACCGCCGGCCACCACGACCGGGATGGGGCACGCCGCGACGACGTCGGCCATCGCGGCCGCCGACCCCGGGTAGCTGACCTTGACGACGTCCGCGCCCAGGTCCGCGGCGAGCGTCGCCGAGTGGGTGACCAGTTCCGGGTCGGTCGAATCCTCGATCTCCGGACCGCGCGCGTACATCATCGCCATCAGCGGGATGCCCCACCGGTCGGTCTCCTCCGCGGTGCGCGACAGGTCCGCGATCTGCGCCGCCTCCTGCTGCGACCCCATGTTGACGTGCACGCTCACCGCGTCCGCGCCCAGCCGCAACGCCGCCTCCACGCTGGTCACCAGGTACTTGGCGTCCGGGTCCGGCGCGTGCGACGTGCTGGCGCTCAGGTGCACGATCAGCGAGGTGTTCACGAAGTTCTTCGGGTTCAGGTGCCGCACGGTGCCCTTGTGCAGCACCACGGCGTCCACCCGCGCGGCGGCCAGCTCAGCGACCAGGTCGTCCAGCGAGTCGTCCGGGGTGACCGGACCGTCCGCCACCGAGTGGTCCAACGGGACGATCATCAGCCTCCCGTCGCCGTTGCGGTCGATGCGGTCCAGGCGCAGGCGGGCGCCGAAGGACTGGGGCTGGCTCACGGGAACTCCCTTCGTGGTGGTGGGTCTCAGGCGGGTACGGCGGGC
This sequence comes from Saccharothrix sabaoui, assembly GCF_051756985.1. Lineage (NCBI taxonomy): Bacteria > Bacillati > Actinomycetota > Actinomycetes > Pseudonocardiales > Pseudonocardiaceae > Saccharothrix > Saccharothrix sabaoui. The sequence continues at coordinate 26,329 of NZ_JBPKJK010000006.1, read as the reverse complement.
GCCTCGGCGTCCGCGTGCTCCAGGCCGAAGCGGTGGTAGAGCGTGCGCACGGCGTCGTGGACGCGGTGCCGCGGCACCAGGAACGTGGTCCTGGCCTGGCTGCACGACACGCACTCGGCCGGGATGCCCTCCGTCGCCAGCGACGACAGCGCCAGCGCCGTCAGACCGGGCCTGCTCAGCAGACCGGTGCCCACGACCGCGACCCGGCCCAGCTCCTCGCGCAGGGTGACGACGCACTCGTGCGCGGCCAGCTCCTCCTCGATCGCGACGACCGCGGCCTCCACCGCGTCGTCCGCCACGCACAGCGCCACGTGCAGCGCCGTGCCCGGCTGCGACCACCAGATCGCCGAGTCGACCGTGATCTCCTGCCGCGCCAATGCCTCCAGCACGCGGGCGCCGCCGCCGACCAGGTCGCACTCGGCGGTGACCACGACCTGCGTCACCTTCTCGTCGTGCGTCACCGCGACCACGCCGGCCCGTCCTTCCAGGACGTCCGAGTCGAGCATCGCTGCTCCCCTTCCGGTTATCGTGCTTCCCTCACCGCGCCCGGACGCGTCGCGGACCACGATGTCGACGCCGTGCGCGGCGGCCAGCTCGACCGACCGCGGGTGCAGCACGCGCGCACCGGAGAACGCCATCTCGGCCATCACCTCGGCGGGCAGCCGGTGCAGCAGCCCCGCGTCGGGCACCACCCGCGGGTCGGCCCGCCGCACGCCCTCGACGTCGGTGTAGATCTCGCACACCGGCGCGCCGTGGGCCACCGCCAGCGCGACCGCCGAGGTGTCCGACCCGCCGCGACCGAGCGTGACCAGCTCGCCGTTGCGGTCGACGGCCTGGAACCCGGCGACGACCACGACGTGGCCCCGGTCGAGCCAGAAGCGGACGTGCTCGACCTCGATGGAGGCGATGACGCCCGCACCCGGCCTGCCCACGGCCCTCAGCCCCGCGTCGGGCCCCGACAGCGACACCGCGGGCACACCCAGCTCGCGCAGCGCGATGGCCAGCAACGCCGCCGAGGCCAGCTCGCCGGTCGCGAGCAGCTTGTCGGTCTCCCTCGGGTCCGGCGCCGGGCTCACCGCCGTCGCCGCGCGGACCAGGTGGTCGGTGGTGTCACCGCGGGCGGACACCACGACCACCACGGCGGTGCCGTCGGCGCGCACCCGCTGGACCCGCCGCGCGATGGCGGCGACCTGGGCGTCGTCGGCCAACGAGCTGCCGCCGTACTTCTGGATGCTGATGTCCATGCCACTCCGTTCACGTGGAGTCGACCGCGCCGCGCGATCCCGCGGAGCGATCCGTCGAGCGATCCCCAGAGCGGTTCGAGCGCCCCGACACGTCCATGGGCTCGATTCCGTACGCAAAAGGAGTTCCCACACCGGGGTGATGCCCACGCTCGCGCAAACACGTGAACTACCGCCGCACCGGCCGCGCCCGCGTCACCGCCGCCTCACGTGAATGGGTGAGGACGAATGGCCGCACGAAAAGGCGCCCGCCGGCGGACCGCCGACGGGCGCCACAACGGTCACACCGTTATCCGCGGTGCGCGCCCGACCCCTGACGCCCCTGCGCGATGACCCGCAACGCCAATTCGACGCGATTGGTCACACGCAACTTCGTGAACGCGTTGCGCACGTGCGTGCCGATCGTGTTCGGCGACAGCGTCAACCGGCTGGCGATGGCCTTGTTCGTCAACCCGCGCGCCACCAGCCGGGCCACCCGCACCTCCGTCTCCGTGAGGCTGGCCCACTGCTCCGGCGCCGGCGGCGGCACCACCTCGTCCTCCACCGCGACCTCACCACCACCGCCCCGTTCGGCCAAGCGGGCCAGGTACCGCGCCGCCTGCCGGGCCGCCGGCCGCGCGTCGCACGCCACCCACGTGCGCTCCGCCTCCGCCATCAGCTCCCGCGCCCGCGCCCGGTCACCCGCCCGGTGCGCCAGCTCGGCCGCGTCCGCCAGCGCCCGCGCCATCGCGGGCCGCCGCTCGGTCATCCGGTGCAGCTCCGCCGCCGACACCACCTCGGCCAGGTCACCCCTGTCCAGGCCCCGCACGTGGGCCGCCGTCGCCGCCACCCACGGCACCCCCGGGTTGTGGTCGCTCAACTCCTGCGCGGCCCGCACGACCTGCTCCGCCCGCCGCCGGTCACCCCGGCGCCGCACCAACCGCAGCAGCACCGGCGCGATCGGCGACGTCGACGTCGCCTCGAACGTCAACAGGTCGGCCGCCGCCAGGACACCCTCGGCGACCTCCGCCGCCTCGTCCTCCCGACCCGCCGCGCACAACCACAGCACGCGCCGCCACGTCAGCTGCGCCGGGTCCACGTCACGACCGCCCAGCTGCTCCACCTCGCTCAGGTTGGCCTGCGCCGCGGCCAGGTCCCCGCGAGCCGTGCGCACCTCCGCCAACAACCGCAGCGCCTTGCCCAGCAGCGGACCCGCCGCACGCTCCCGCGCCGCCCGCACCGCCGCCTCCGCGTCCACCTCCGCGTCGGGCAGCGCGCCCCGCGCGACCCGCACCCGGGCCCGGTGGTACCGCCACTCCGGCTCCACCCACGGCGTGCCCAACCGCCGCGACTCCCGCTCCACCACCTCCAACGTCGAATCCACCTCGTCGAACCGGTCCAGCGCCACCAGCGGCGGGCACAACCACAACCGCGGGTGCCGACGCCACCCCACCGGCCCGATCCGGTCCGCCTCGCGCACCGCCGCCCGCGTCAGCTCCAACGCCCGGGTGAACTCGCCGTGGTGCAGCGCCACCAACCCCTGCGCGGCCGACCCCAGCATCAACGCCTCACCCCGGCCCAACCCCGTGACCTGGTGCTCCTCCGCCGCCCGCTCGGCCGCCGACGTGTGCCCGATCGCCGCCAACCGGTACGCCTGCACCGCACCCAGCTCGGCCCGGTGCTGCTCGGTCAGGTCCGGCCTGGCCAGCGCGCGACGGGCGTACTCGACCACCGCGTGCTCGTCCCCCCGCGCGTGCGCCGGGTCGGTCAACGCCGCCAACGCGCACACCAGGCGCGTCTCCGCCTCGGCGTCGAGGTCCCGGTGCAGCGCCCGCACCGCGAGGTCCCACGCCTCCCGGCCCCGGTCACCCGCCGCGAGCAGCCGCACCGCCTCCACCGTCACCCCCGCCGCGCTCGGGTGCCCGTCCCCCAGCAGGTCCAGCAGCCGCAGCGCCAGGTCGGCCGCCGCGTCCGGCGCCGTCGCCGCACGCGCCCGCACCACCCGCCGCAACGCCTCCACCACCGCGGGCGACCCACGCCGCCCACCGCGCTCCACGTGGTGCACCACCTCGTCGGGGCTGTGCCCCTCCTCGGCCACCACGTCCGCAGCCTCCCGGTGCAACGCCATCCGCACCGGCTCCGCCAACCCCGCGTACACCACCCCCCGCACCAGGTCGCTGCGGAAACCCAACCCCCGCGGACCCGGCACCAGCACACCCGTCTCGACCGCCTCGCCCGCGGCCGACACCAGCTCGCTGACCGGACGACGGGTCAACCCCGCCACCTCGTGCACCGTGAACGGCCTCCCCAGCACCGCACCCGCCTCCAGCAGCGCGGTGACCGGCTCCGGCAGGTCCACCAGCAACGACCGCACCTCGGCGACCAACCAGTCCGGCAGCGGCAACCCCTCCGCCCCCGCGACCACCTCCGCACGACCCGCGCGCACCCGCACGTGCCCCGCCGCGTGCAACGCCCGCACCACCCGGCGCACCAGGTCCGGGTGCCCGTCGGCCACCGCGGCCAGCCCGAGCACCTCCGCGTCGGCCTCCGCGCCCAACGCCTCCTCGCACAACCGCCGCACACCCTCCTCGGTGAGCCGCTCCGGCGGCACCCGCCGCCCACCCCCCTCCAGCAGCGCGTCCACCACACCCCACACCGGTACCGACGCCAACGGCGGGCGCAAAGACAACAACCACAGCACCGGCGTCGACGCCAACGCCGGCACCAGCACCCGCAGCGCCAACGCGGTGAACTCGTCCGCGTGGTGGAAGTCGTCCAGGCTCACCAGCAGGCCGCACCCGTCCGACAACCGCACCAACCGGGCCCGCAACTGCTCCAACACGGCCATCCGGTCGCCGTCCAGCTCACCCAACCCCGCCTGGCGCGCCCCCAGCGCCACGACCAGCGTCGACAACGGCGCCACCCGGTCCAACCGGGTGGCGCGGCCGTGCACGACCGGCACGCCCCGCGCCGCCGCCTCCGCGCGCACCCGTTCCACGACGGTCCGCCGACCGAGCAGCCCGGACTGCTCGACCACCAGGACCCCGCCCTCCCCCCTCTCCAGCGCGGCGAGCGCCGCCTCGACCGCCTCCGCGGCCCCGTCCCCCGCTAATCGCCTCGTCGGTGGTGGTGTGATCGGCTCGACGCCTTCCTCGAGCACGCGAATTCCTCCTCGCCGTCGCGGACACTCGTGCACGGGCCCCCAGGGCTCGCCGATTGCTCCCCCCGTGGTACCCGCCGGTACACCGCCCGCGGTCCTCCGAACGGCTGCTTCACCCTCCGCGACACTGCTCCGATCCGGTGAATCCACACCCGCGCCCACCACCCCGCGACCGCGCCGCCCACACCCGTTTACAGGCATTTCGCGGATTCACCCGGCAGTCACCCACCACCCACCCGCCGAGCCCTTTGCGTAACCACCGCCCGGAGCGTCAACCCTCGAACCGACTCCTCCCCCCATCCGCCCCCGTTGGAGGGTGCTGTGAAGAAGATCTGGATCTGGGCGTTGTTCGCCGGGGCGTTCGCGGTGTCGTGCACCGAATTCGCGGTAGTCGGCCTGCTGCCCCAGATCGCCCGCGACTTACGGGTTTCCGAAGCCGTCGCGGGACAACTCGTGACGCTCAACGCCGTGGCCTTCGCCATCAGCGCACCCGTGCTGGCCGCGGTCTTCCACCGCGTGGACCGCCGCAAGGTCCTCTTCGGCTGCCTGACCGTCTTCGCGCTCGGGCACCTCACCGCCGGGCTCGCGCCCAACTACCCCGTCCTGCTCGGGTCGCGCATCCTCTCCGGCGCCATGATGGGCCTCTACCTCGGCACCGCCCTCGGCGCCGCCGCCCGCCTCGCCAACGAGGACCGCCGCGCGTCCACCATGGCCACCATCCAGGCCGGCGTCAGCACCGCCACCGCCCTCGGCGTGCCGTTCAGCACCCTGCTCGGCCAGCACATGGGCTGGCGCGTCCCGATGCTCGTCATCGGCGGCATGGCCCTGCTCGCCATGGCCTTCATCGCCACCGCCCTGCCCCCCGTCGGCGCCGACGACGAGGGTCCCGGCCTCGGCGACCGCATGCGCGCCCTGCGCACCCGACCCGTGATCGTCGGCCTCGCCGCCATCACCGTGTTCTGGGGCGCCTCGTTCACCGTCTACACCTACCTCGTGCCGCTGCTGGAGCAGCGCGCGGGCATGAACGGCACCCTCGTCATCATCGTGCTGTTCATCGCCGGCCTCTGCGCCGTCGCCGGCAACATGATCGGCGGCAAGGGCGCCGACCGGAACTCCCGCCTCACCCTGCTGATCACCTCCGGTGTAACCGCCGCCGCCCTGCTCGCCGTCCTCCCCCTCTCCACCGCCGTCGTGCCCGCCATCGTGCTGGTCACCGTCTGGCAGCTCGCCGCCTGGTCCTTCGTGCCCGCCGTGCAGGCCGCGCTGTTCCGGGCCGCCGGCGAAGGCGGCGAACTCGCCGTGTCCTTCGCCGTCTCGGCGTTCAACATCGGCATCGTCGCCGGCGCGGGCTTCGGCGGCATCGCCCTCGACCAGGCCGGGCTGCCCGGCGTCGCCGTCCTCGGCTCCGTCGCCGGCATCGCCGCCCTCGGCCTGGTCTTCCTGCTCACCCGCCACGTCGCCCGCCGCGACACCGCCGAGCCGCGGCACGAGCACCACTCCGCCACCGCCGACCACTGACCACCGACCCCACACCCACACCCGCCAACGGAAGGACCACCATGCGACTGGAATTCGACGCGGTGCTCTTCGACCTCGACGGCACCCTGATCGACTCGACCGCCGCCGTCCGCCGAGCCTGGGAGCGCTGGGCCGAGGAGGAGGGCGTCGACCCCGAACTCCTCGCCGGCACCAAGGGCAAACCCGCCAAGGACATCGTCGCCGCCCTCCTGCCGCCCGAGCGGCACGAGGAGGGCCTCGCCCACTACTCCCACATCGCCACCCACGACCTGGAGGGCGTCGTCGTCCTCCCCGGCGCCGTCGAGGCCATCCACGCCGTCGGCGACCACAAGGCCATCGTCACCTCCTGCACCCGCGACGTCACCGAGGCCCGCACCGCCGCCGCCGACCTCCCCGTCACCGACGTCCTCGTCACCGCCGACGACGTCGACCGCGGCAAACCCGAACCCGTGCCCTACCTCGTCGGCGCCGAGAAGCTCGGCCTCGACCCCCGCCGCTGCCTCGCCGTCGAGGACACCGAACCCGGCCTCGCCGCCGGCCGCGCCGCCGGCTGCACCACCCTCGGCATCGGCCACGACCTCGACGCCGACGTCGTCGTCCCCGACCTCTCCCACGTCCGCTTCGAGGTCGTCGGCGACCGCATCGCGGTCACCGTGCCCGACACAGCGGCGCCCGACACAGCGGCCAGGAGCTGACCCGTGGACGACCACACCCTCGCCCGCAGCCTCGCCGACTCCGCGCGCGACCTCCTGCTCCGCCTGCGCGCCGAACGCACCGACCTGCACGGCACCGACCTGGGCGACGAGGGCGACCGGCTGGCGCACGACCAGCTGGTCGCCGCCCTCGCCCGCCACCGCCCCGGCGACCCCGTCCTCTCCGAAGAGGGCGGCACCGCCCCCGAGGACCGCCGCGCCGGCCGGCTGTGGATCATCGACCCCCTCGACGGCACCCGCGAGTACTGCGACCGCGACCGCGGCGACTGGGCCGTCCACGTCGCCCTCGCCGACGGCGGCACCCTCGTCGCCGGCGCGGTCGCCCTCTCCTCCGGCCGCACCCACGCCACCGACACCCCCACCCCGCTCCCCCCGCCCACCCGACGCACCCGCCCCCGCGTCGTCGTCAGCCGCAGCCACCGACCCGCCCTCGTCGACGCGCTCGCCGACGTCCTCGACGTCGACCTCGTCCCCCTCGGCTCCGCCGGCGTCAAGACCGCCGCCGTGTGCACCGGCGACGCCGACGCCTACGTCCACGCCGGCGGCCAGTACGAGTGGGACAGCGCCGCACCCGCCGCCGTCGCCGCCGCCGCGGGCGCCCACACCTCCCGCATCGACGGCTCACCCCTCGTCTACGGCACCCCCGACGCGAGCATCCCCGACCTGCTCGTCTGCCGCCCCGAACTCGCCACCACCCTGCTGACCGCCCTCTCCACCGCCCGCGACCGCACCGCGGCCTGACGCGGTCAGCGCACGCAGTCACCGCACGGGCGCACCGAGGTGTACCGGGCCTCCAGCTCACGCCGCGTACCGCAGATCCTGATGTGCTCGCCCAACCCCGTCACCGCGCCGATACTGCGGCAGCCGGCCCGGTGCAGCACCATCGTCCCCGGCTCCAACGACCGCTCCGCGTCGATCACGAACTGACCGGGGTTCGCCGAGACCCACCACTCGTAGGCCCCGTTGTCCTCGTTGAACTCCAGCATGCCCCCATGATCCCCGCCCCCGCACGCTTCGGCTTGGGCCGATCGACCGAACCCCACCCCCGACCACCACCCCGGAAAACGCTGGTAGAACACCCCCACCGCTTGTACGTTGACCACGGGATGACGGTGGAGATCGCGTGCGACGAATCCGGCTCCGAGGGCGAGAAGCTCGTCGGCGGGGTCACCGCCGTGTTCACCCACGCCGCCGTCCGCCTCGACCTCGCCACCGCCGAAGCCTGCGTCCGCGAACTGCGCGACCGCATCCGCTCCCCCGCCGAGGAGTACAAGGCCAACCACGTCCTGCGCACCCGCAACCGGACCGCCCTCGTCTGGCTGCTCGGCCCCGACGGCCCCCTCCTCGGCCACGGCCACGTGCAGCTCGTCGACAAGCGCCTCTTCCTCGCCGAACGCGTCACCGCCGCCTACGGCCACCCACCCACCGGCGAACTCGGCCCCTACAACGACGCCCTGCGCGCCCGCGGCCCCCGGGGAGCCCTCGACCCGCTGTTCCCGGCCATCGTGCGCGCCGTCGCCCACTGGGGCGGCGACGTCGACGTGCTGCACGACCACCACCCCTCCCTCACCGCCGCCCGGATCAGGAAGCTCCAGCAGAGCGCACCGGGCCTGCGGCGCCTCACCCTCGTCGACTCCCGCGCCGACGCCCGCGTCCAGGTCGCCGACTTCCTCGCCGGCATCGCCCGCCGCACCGCCGAGGAGGAGCTGCACGGCAGGCGCGACGACGAGGTCATCGCCCTGCTGCGCCCCTACCTCTTCGGCGACCTCCGCCACCCCCGTCCCGAGCAGCACCCGCCGTTCGCCGCCCGATCCGACCCGGTGCGCCCGTCGAGGACTTGTTTCAGTTAACACTGAAGTAACCACGCAAATCGGGACCACTGGTCCGTCCTTTCGGGACGAACGGCGGCATGACGCAGACCACATCCCAGGTTGTTGAAGTTTCAAGTTTTTGGGCGCAGGCTGTCCTCGGAACTTCACCTCCGGAGGTCGGGATGACGAGCACAGCGGTGGACCCGGCGACCCGGCCGAGCAGGCCCGCACCCGCGTCCGTGCGCACCAGGGTCGTCGTGCCCCTGGAGTTCGCCGACGGCTACAGCACCGCGGCCGAGGTGTTCACCTTCACCGGCCTGGCGGACGGCCGCGAGCACCTCGCCCTCGGCCTGGGCGACTGGCGCGCCGCCGTCGACCGCCCCCTCGACGCCCCACTGGTCCGGCCGCACAGCGAGTGCCTGACCGGCGACGTGTTCGGCAGCCTGCGCTGCGACTGCGGCCCCCAGCTGCGCGAGGCGGTCGAGCGGATCGCCGACGCCGGCGGGTTCCTGCTGTACCTGCGGCAGGAGGGGCGCGGCATCGGCCTGTACGCCAAGCTCGACGCCTACGCGCTCCAGGACACCGGCCTGGACACCTACCAGGCCAACACCGCCCTCGGCCGCGGCGAGGACGAGCGGGACTACACCCCGGCCGCCCAGATGCTGCACGCGCTGGGCGTCGACCGGGTCGCGCTGCTGAGCAACAACCCCGACAAGGCGGCCCAGCTCGACGCGCTCGGCGTGCACGTCGCCGAACGGGTCCCGACCGGCGTCCACCTCTCCCCGACCAACGCCCGCTACCTGGCCGCGAAGGTCGCGCACACCCACCACACCCTCGACCTGCCCGTCTCGGGCCGACCGACCCCGGAGCGCACCCCATGACCACGACGACCACGGCGCGCGCGGACGCCCTCGTGCCCGCCTCGCACCCGTTCCGGCAGCACCTCGACCGCGTCGCCCTCGCCCCCGCCGACGCGCACCGGCCGTGGACGCCCGCCGACGGGCCGCTGCCCGCCCTCTACCTCAGCCACGGCGCGCCGCCGCTGTTCGAGGACGGGCCGTGGATGACCGAGCTGCACTCCTGGGCCGGGGACCTGCCCCGGCCCCGCGCCGTGCTCATCGTCAGCGCGCACTGGGAGTCCGCGCCCCTGGCGATCAGCGGCACCGAGGCGGGCACCGGGCTGGTGTACGACTTCGGCGGCTTCGACCCGCTCTACCACCGGATGCGCTACGACACGCCCGACGCCGGCGACCTCGCCCGCCAGGTCGCCTCGCTCCTGCCCGACGCGGTGCACGAGCACCGCGGCCGGGGCCTCGACCACGGCGCCTGGGTGCCGCTCAAGGTCATGTACCCGGAGGCGGACGTCCCGGTGCTCCAGCTCAGCATCCCGACCCACGACCCGTCCCGGCTGCTGGCCCTCGGCGAGCGGCTGCGCCCCCTGCGCGACCACGGCGTGCTGGTCGTCGGCTCCGGGTTCATGACGCACGGCCTGCCGTTCCTCACCCGCGACATGGTCGTCGACAACGCCGTCCCCGGCTGGTCGGCCGACTTCGACGCCTGGGCCGCCGACGCCCTGGCCCGCGGTGACGTCGACGAGCTGGCCGCCTTCCGCGACCGCGCGCCGGGGATGCCCTACGCGCACCCCACGGTCGAGCACTTCACGCCGCTGTTCGTCACCCTCGGCGCCGCCGCCGACCCCGCCGCCCCCGTCACCACCACGATCGAGGGGTACATGATGGGCCTGGCCCGGCGATCGTTCCAGACGTCGTGAGCGGCACCGACCAGGCTCCCCGGTGGCTCACCGGGCCGGAGCTGGACACCTGGATGAGCCTGACCCGGGTGCTGCTCCTGCTGCCCGCCGCCCTCGACCGCCAGCTGCGCCAGGACACGGGCGTCCCGCACGCCTACTACCAGGTGCTGGCGATGCTGAGCGACCAGCCCGACCGGTCCGTGCGCATGACCGACCTGGCCCGGGCCACCGGGACCACGCCGAGCAGGCTGTCCCACGCCGTCGCCGGCCTCGAAGAACGCGGCTGGGTCGAACGCCGGGCGTGCCCGACCGACCGGCGCGGCCAGGTCGCCCGGCTCACCGACACCGGTGCGGCGGTCCTCGACGCCGCGGCCCCGGGCCACGTCGCCGAGGTCCGCCGGCTCGTCTTCGACCACCTCACCGCGCAGGACGTCGCCCGGCTGAAGGCCGTCGCCGACAAGATCGCCGCCGGCCTCAGTCACCCTTGACGTTGACGACCTGCCGCAGCGTGTGGCGCACCTCCACCAGGTCCCGCGCGTCCTGCATCACGACGTCGATGTCCTTGTAGGCGGCCGGGATCTCGTCGATGAACGCGTCCGTGTCGCGGTACTCGATGCCGACCATCGCCTTGCGCAGGTCCTCGCGGTTGAAGGCCCGCCGCGCGGCCGAGCGCGAGTACTCGCGGCCCGCCCCGTGCGGCGAGGAGTTCAGCGCGAGGCGGTTCCCCTTGCCCACCACCACGTACGACGCGGTGCCCATCGAGCCGGGGATCAGGCCGGGCCGGCCCTCCTCGGCGTTGATGGCGCCCTTGCGGGACAGCCACACGCGCTTGCCGAAGTGGGTCTCCTGCTCGGTGTAGTTGTGGTGGCAGTTCGTCGTCTCGGTCCGCTCCACGTCACGGCCGGTCCACTCGGCCACGCACCGCACGAGCCGGTCCATCATCTCCTCGCGGTTGAGCCACGCGAACTCCTGCGCCCAGCGCATCTCCTTCACGTAGCGCCAGAACTCGTCCTCGCCCTCCACCAGGTAGGCCAGGTCCGGGTCGGGCAGGTCGACCCAGCGACGACGGCACTGCTCCTGGGCGATGCGGATGTGCTTCTGCGCGATCTTGTTGCCGACGCCCCGGCTGCCGCTGTGCAGGAACAGCCACACCCGGTCGGTCTCGTCGACCGTGATCTCGATGAAGTGGTTGCCGCTGCCCAGGGTGCCGAGCTGGAGCCGCCAGTTCCCGGCGTACGAGGCGGGGTCGAACCCGGCCTCCTCCGCGCGGGCGCCGAGCACCTCGACGCGCTCGCGCGCCGTGTCGGTGAGGGCGGTGTTGTACTTGCCCGCCGACAGCGGGACGGCCTTCTCCACGGCCTCGCGCAGCGGGGTGAGCGGGCGGGAGCGGAAGTCGTCCCCGGTGAACTGGGTGCGCACCGCGATCATGCCGCAGCCGATGTCGACCCCGACGGCGGCCGGGATGATCGCGCCCAGGGTGGGGATCACGCTGCCGACCGTGGCGCCCTTGCCGAGGTGCGCGTCCGGCATGAGCGCCAGGTGCGGGAAGATGAACGGCATCCGCGCCGTCTTCTCGGCCTGCTCGCGCGTGCCGGGGTCCAGGATGGACGCCCAGTTCATGAGGCGCTTGCTGATCTGCTCCACGGTTCTCCTCTGCTCGATGCTGAAGTTATGCGTCATCGAGCGCGAACGCGACCCGAATACCACCGGTGGCGCGGCAGGACGACGGGCTGGTCGAGGACGGCCGTGAACTCCTCCGCCAGCGGCGGGGCCAGGAGCACCCGACCACCGACCGCTTCGGGCAACCGGACCTCGACCAGCCGCGGCACCGGCTGGTCCAGGGGGCAGGTCCCGGAGTCCCGGCGGTCCTCGGCGACGGCGGCGAGCACGACCGAGGTCGCGGTGTACTCGACGAAGAACCCGAGAGGCGCGTAGCAGGCGAACCGCTCCTGGTAGCGGACGACGAGGCGGTCCGTGCCGTCGACCATCCGCCGCCACGGCATCGGCGCGGCCCGCGCCGGCAGCGGCCCCCGCTTCGCCTCCAGCACGGGCAGGCCGGGCAGGCCGGGCAGCCCGACCCCCGGCTCCGCCGGCGGTGCGGACTCGGTGGCCGCCACGACCGCATCGCCCGCCGAGAGCCCGGCGATCGGTCCCGGCCCCCACACCACTCGCTCGACCCGCGAGTTGACGCACCCGGCCGCCGGCAGCACGAGTGCCGCCAGCGCCCACGCCACGAGCGCCGAACGGGCACGACGACGACCCGCCCGGCCGCCCTTGCCCGACCACGCCCCGTCACCCCGACACGCGCCACCACCTCCGCTCACGCCGTCACCCCACCACGCCCGCCACCCACCACGCCCCGCCATCCCGCCGCGCGCCGCCGCCACTGCTCACGCCGTCGCCCACCGCGCGGTGCCGCCGCTCCCGCACCCCGGGTGATCCGGGGGTTGTTCGCGCCACAGCACCCGCCTCCGTCCGAGCCCCGCCTCCACCTGCTCCCGCCGCTGCGGTCCGCGGTTGGTGGCCGAGCGCTCGGTCACCAACCACTCCACTCCCCCGGCGGCCGACGCACGCCCGTCCCGGCACGCACCTCCGCGAGTCCCCGCCGCGCGGTCATGCCGGACCCACGGTGATCTCCTCCGACACCGCGCGCGACACGCAGGCCATCACCGAGGTCTCGCGCTCGGACTCCTCCAGCACCACGTCGCGGTGGTCGGCCTCGCCCGCCAGGAGGGTCAGCCGGCACGTGCCGCACGTGCCCGCCTCGCACGACGACTCCACCTCGATGCCCTCGCGGCGCAGGGCGGACAGCAGGGATCGGTGGGCCGGGACCTCGACGCGCAGGCCCGTCGGGGCCCACACGGCCTCGAACGGGCCGGTGTAGCCGTCGTCGGGGGCGGTGAACTCCTCGACGTGGACCCGGCTCGGCCGCCAGTGGGCGGTGCGCTCCTGGACCGCGCGGATCAGCGGCAGCGGGCCGCAGCAGTACACGCGGGTGTCGTCGTCCGGCACGGCCAGGTACGGCCACAGGTCGAGCCTGCCCCGCTCCTCGCTGTGGTGCACGATGTCCCCGGCGAACTCCTCCAGGAACGGCGTGTCCGCCGCCGACCGCGACAGGTACAGCACGCGGACCGACGGGTGGCCCTCGGCGCGCAGCCGCGCCACCATCGACCGGATCGGCGTGATGCCGATGCCGCCCGCGATGAACAGGTAGTGGCGGGCGGGGTGCAGCGGGAACCGGTTGCGGGGCGGGGCGACGGCGAGGACGGTGCCCTCGGCGAGGGCGTGCACGCTCACCGACCCGCCGCGCCCGCCGTCCTCCCGGCGCACGCACACCACGTACTCGCGCGGCGCGCTCCCGCCCGGCTCGACGAGGCTGTAGCTGCGCCGGTGCCCGTCCGGCGTGCTCAGCGTGATGTGCGCGCCGGGCTCGTACCCCGGCAGCGCACCGCCCTCTTGGTCCCGCAGCACGACCCGGGCCACCGACGGCGTCAGGGCCGTCCGCGACGCCACCACCAGCTTGAGGTCAGACACCCAACCCACCCCCCACGCTCAGCACGCCGTCGGACAGCACCTCGGCGTAGATGCCCAGTTCCTGGTGACCGTAGGTCCGGTCGAGCAGCCGCAGCACCGGCAGGTCCCGCCGCCCGGACACCGGGTCGACCTCGGTGGCCGCGCACCGGCCCGTCCGGTACCTGCCGATCATCCGCACGCCGCCCAGCGTGAACTCCCGGTCGAGCAGGTCCAGCTCGCCGAACGGCGGCAGCCCGTCCAGCAGCACGTTGGCGCGGAACCGCCGCGGGTCGACCTCCGCCCCGGTCCGCTCGGCGAAGTCGCGCACCGAGGCCAGGTTGAGCAGCGAGACCCAGTGCATGGGCCCGTCGCCTGCGGACGCGACGTCGGTGAACCGCCTGCCCTCCTCCGCGGCGGGCACCGGCAGCACGCCCTCGGGCAGGTCGAGGACCCGCGCGAAGAACGCCAGCAGCTCCTCCCGGTCCTCCTCCAGGTGCGCGGTCAGCACCTCGTGCCCGGCGACGCGGACGGTGAGCTCGCCGGTGCCCACGTCGAGGTGCGTGTGCAGCCCGGCCAGGCGGTGGTCGCTGACCAGCGCGTAGAACTCCGTCTTGCGCAGTCCCTCGCGCAGCCCCGGTCTGTACTTGCCGCCGGGGCGCGCGAGCGCGAACTCCCGGTCGTGCGGGAAGCCCTCGCCGCGGCGCAGCGGGACGTGCGTGAGCGGTTGGGGGCTCAGCCCCTTGATCGGGTAGACGTACAGCTCCGCCACCCGCGCGGTCTCGTGGAGTTCCATGCGCACAACGGTAGATCTTGGGCGGGGCGCCTACGCCTGTACATCCATTCGTGTGAATGTGGTCCGGAACGCCCCTGACCGGGTCGGCGACGCCGCTATCCAGGTCCGCGGGGGAGGTGACGGGGGTGGTCGAACTCCGCCTGCTGGGCGAGGTGGCGGTGCACGTCGACGGGCGTCCGGTGGACCTCGGGCCGGCGCGGCAGCGGTGCGTGTGGGCCGCGCTGGCGGTGGACGTCAACCGCGTGGTGCCGGTCGAGCGGCTGTCTGAGCGGGTGTGGGGCGGGAACCCGCCGCTACGCGCCAGGGCGATCCTGACGACCTACCTGTCGCGCCTGCGCCAGGCGCTGCCGGAGGACGACGCGGTGAGCCTGGCCAGGCGTTCGGGCGGTTACCTGCTGCAGGCGGACGAGTCCGCGGTCGACCTCTGCCGGTTCCGCGAGCTGCGCGCGCTGGCGCGGGCGAGCACCGACGACGACCACCGCGCGGCGGAGCTGCTGACCGGGGCGCTGGGGCTGTGGCGCGGCGAGGCGTTGACCGGCCCGGACAGCGAGTGGGCGGCGGCCGAGCGCGACCGGTTGCGACGGGAACGCCTGGACACCGCCTGCGACCTCGTCGACGCGCGGCTGCGCCTGGGGCACGGCGACGACCTGGTGGCGGAGCTGGTGGCGCGGACCGCCGAGCACCCGCTCGACGAGCGCGTCGCCGCCCAGTACCTGCTCGCCCTGCACCGGGCCGGGCGTTCGGCGGAGGCGCTGGAGCACTTCCGGGTCGTCCGCGAGCGGCTCGCCGACGAGCTGGGCACGGACCCGGGCGCGGCGCTGCGGCACCTGCACCGGCAGGTGCTGGCCGACGACCCGACGTTGGCGGGCCGCCCGGCGCACGTCGCGGGGCGCGGGACCGACCGGGTGGTGGTGCCCCGGCAGCTGCCCGTCCCCCGCACGGCCTTCGTCGGCCGCCGCGACGAGCTGGACCGCCTGGACGGCACGTTCGACGCGGGCGGCACCGTGGTCATCTCGGCCATCGCGGGCGCGGGCGGCATCGGCAAGACCTGGCTGGCGCTGCACTGGGCGAACACCCGGCTGGACCGCTACCCGGACGGCCAGCTGTTCGCCGACCTGCGCGGGTTCAGCCCGGACAGCGCGCCGATGGCCCCGGCCACGGCGCTGCGCGGGTTCCTGTCCACCCTGGGCGTGGAGCCCGGTTCGATCCCGGCCGACCCGCACGCCCAGGCCGCGCTGTTCCGCAGCCTCACCGCGGGCAAGCGGATGCTGGTGGTGCTGGACAACGCGGTCGACACCGACCAGGTCGTCCCGCTGCTGCCCGGCGGCGAGGGGTGCGCGGTCGTGGTGACCAGCCGCAACCGGCTGGCCGGCCTGGTCACCGGGTACGGCGCCCGGCGGCTGGACCTCGACGTGCTGACCGACGCCGAGGCCCGCGACCTGCTGGCGGGTCGGCTCGGCGAGGACCGGGTCGAGGCGGAGCGGGCGGCGGTGGACGAGCTGGTCGGCCTGTGCGGCGGGGTGCCGCTGGCGCTGAGCATCGTCGCGGCGCGCGGTGAGGCGCCGTTGGCCGAGGTCGTCGCCGAGCTGCACGAGTCGGGGCTCGACGGGCTGGACGACGACGACCCGGCGGCGAGCCTGCCCACCGTGCTGTCCTGGTCGTGCCACGCGCTGACCGACGAGCAGGCGACCGCGTTCGGCCTGCTGGCGGTCGCGCCGGGCCCGGACACGAGCCTGGCCGCCGCCGTCAACCTGACCGGCCTGACCCCGGTCCGGACCAGGGCGGTGCTGCGCGGGCTGGAGCAGGCGTCGCTGCTGGAGCGGGACCCGGCCGGCCGGTACCGGATGCACGACCTGGTCCGCCGGTACGCCACCGAGACGGCCCACCGCGACCTCGCCGAGGACGTCCGGGAGGCCGCGCTCCGGCGGGTGGTGGACTTCTACCTGCACACCGCGCACACCGCGGACCGGTTGCTGCGCCCGCACCACGAGCCGTCCGTCAACGGCACGACCGCCGAACCCGACCACCGGCTCGACGGG
This sequence comes from Saccharothrix sabaoui, assembly GCF_051756985.1. Taxonomy (NCBI): domain Bacteria; kingdom Bacillati; phylum Actinomycetota; class Actinomycetes; order Pseudonocardiales; family Pseudonocardiaceae; genus Saccharothrix; species Saccharothrix sabaoui. The sequence goes on along the minus strand of NZ_JBPKJK010000006.1, from coordinate 9,812 downwards.
CTCGCCGACCACACCGCGGCGCTGACCTGGTTCGACGCCGAGCACGCCTGCCTGCGGGCCGCGCAGCGGACCGCCGCCGAATGCGGTGGGCACCGGGCGGCGTGGCACCTCGCCGCGACCCTGACGACCTACTACCGCGGGCAGGGCAGGTTCCGCGACGCGGTCGCGATGTGGCGGGCGGTGCTGGCTTCCGCCGACCAGCTGGACGACCCCGCCGTGCACATCGAGGCGCACCGCAACCTCGGTGCCGCCTACGCGCCCCTGGGGCGGCACGAGGAGGCGCTCGACCACCTGCGGCGCGCCCTGGCGCTGACCGAGCAGACCGGTGACCCGGGAGCCGGGTTCCAGGTCCACCGGGCGCTGTCCAACGCCTGGACCCAGCACGGGGACGACCGCCGCGCGCTCGACCACGCCACGCGCGCGCTGGACGTCTGCCGCGTGCTCGACGACCCGGTGTGGGAGGGCCACCTGCTCAACCAGGTCGGCTGGCTCACCGCCCGGCTCGGCGACCACGAGCGGGCCCGCGAGCACTGCCTGGCCGCGCTGGCGCTGGCCCGCGAGCACCACGACCCCGACTGCCAGGCGACCACCCTGGACAGCCTGGGCTACATCGACCACCACACCGGCCACCACGCGCGGTCGGTGCGGCACTACCGGGAGGCCCTGGCCCTGTTCCACGACCTGGGCGACCTCTACATGGCGGCCGAGACGCTGGACTACCTGGGGCACCCGCACCTGGCGCTCGGCGAGGTCGAGGAGGCGCGCGTGGCGTGGCGGGAGGCGCTGGCGCTGTACCGGGCGCAGCAGCGGGACGAGGCGGCCCGCCGCGTGCGGCGGCGGGTCGACGACCTCGACCGGTCACCGGGCCTGGACCGGTCACCGGACCCGGACCGGCGCTAGCCCTTCACCGGCGCCGCCCCGGTGCCCAGGCGGTCCATCGGGGTCCGGAACGTCTCGCGCGCGGTGAGCGCGGCGACCGCCGAGACGACGCAGCAGGCCAGCACGAACACCGCCACCGGCAGCCACCCGCCACGGCCCGGGCCGGCCGCGGCGGCGGCGATCGTCGGCGAGAAGCCGGCGAAGGCGAACCCGATCTGCGTGCCCAGCGCCATGCCGGACAGGCGCACGCGGGTGCTGAACATCTCGCCGTAGAACGACGGCCACACGCCGTTGGCGGCGCTGTAGACCACGCCCGACATGAGGATGCCGACCGCCATCACGAGGGCGAAGCTCCCCTCGGAGATCGCCCACAGGTAGGCGAACATCAGCAGCCCGCTGCCGAGCGTGCCCGCGATGAACACGGGTTTGCGGCCAACCCGGTCCGACAGCACCGCCCACAGCGGGATCGCGGCCAGCGCCACCACGTTGGCCAGCACGGCCACCCACAGCATCCCGCTGCGCCCCATCCCGACCGTGTTGACCGCGAAGCTCAGCGCCCACACGCCGAAGATCGTGCTGACCACGGCGACGAACGCGGCGAACACCACCCGCAGCACGTCGGCCCAGTGGTCGCGGAGCAGCACGGCGAGCGGGAGCTTGGCCGTGCCGCCCTGGACCTCCTCGCGGCGGAACACGGGCGTCTCGTCGACCGACCGCCTGATCCACAGGCCCACCACCACGACGACGGCGCTGAGCCAGAACGGCACCCGCCAGCCCCACGACAGCAGCTGCTCCTCGGGCAGCGCGGCCACCGGCAGGAAGATCGCGGTGGCCAGGATCTGCCCGGCCTGCGTGCCGCTCAACGTGAAGCTGGTGAAGAAGCCGCGCCGGTGGGCGGGCGCGTGCTCCAGCGTCATCGAGTTCGCCCCGGCCTGCTCGCCGCCCGCGGAGAAGCCCTGCGCGAGGCGCAGCACGACCAGCAGCACGGGTGCCAGCACGCCGGCCGTCGCGTGGTCGGGCAGGCAGCCCACCAGGAACGTCGAGACCCCCATCAGGACGATCGTGAACACCAGCACGGTGCGGCGGCCGAAGCGGTCGCCGACGTGCCCGAGCACCAGCGCGCCGACCGGTCGGGCGAGGTAGCCGACGCCGAACGTGGCCAGCGCGAGCAGCGTGCCCGCGGCGGGTTCGGAGGCGGGGAAGAACACCTTGCCGAACACGAGCGCGGCGGCGGTGCCGTAGATGAAGAAGTCGTAGTACTCCAGCGCGCTGCCGATCCAGGCGGCCAGCGCGGCCTTGGCGGGGCGTGCCTCGACGGCGTCGGGGGGCGGGGTGCGGGTCATCGGGCACTCCTCTGCGGCTGCGTCGTCGCCGCGCAGTGGGGCGGGATGGGGTGGCCAGCAGTATGTACTAACTGGTTAGTACGAGATGGTGGGTGAGCTGCGCCACGCCTGTCAAGCGGTTCGCCGGGACCGGGTCAGCGCGCGGTGAGGTGGTCCACCAGGACGTCGCCGAGCATGCGGCGGTAGTGCTCGCGCCGGGCCGGGTCGAGCATGTCGCGGCGGAAGATCGCGTCGAACGTGTACCGGTTCGCGGTGCGGAACACGCAGAACGAGCTGATCAGCATGTGCACGTCGAGCGGGTCGACGCCGGGGCGGAACACGCCGGCCGCCTCGCCGCGGGCCAGGATGCGGGTCAGCACGCCCAGCACCGGGTCGGCCAGCCCGGAGAGCACCTGCGACGTCGCCAGGTGCTCGGCGCGGTGGATGTTCTCGATGCTGACCAGCCGGATGAACGCCGGGTGCGACTCGTGGTGGTCGAACGTCAGCTCGGCGAGCGCGCGCAGCGCCTCCACCGGGTCGAGGTGGTCGACGTCGACCTGCTGCTCGACGGCCCGGATGGTGGCGTACGCCTGCTCCAGCACGGCGACGTAGAGCTGCTGCTTGCTCCCGAAGTAGTAGTAGATCATCCGCTTGGTGGTGCTGGTGCGCGCGGCGATCTCGTCGACCCGCGCCCCCGCGTAACCGCGGTCGGCGAACTCCTCGGTGGCGATGCGGAGGATCTCCGCCCGCGTCCGCTCCGCGTCGCGCTGCCGTTCGGGCGACGGGTCGGCGGGCTGCGACGCGGTCATGGACTCCCCTTCACCGGCTGACGACCGTCCAACTCTAGGCGGGCGGCGGGTGGCGCGCCTTCCACCCGCGCGGCCCGGCGGGTATAAGTAACTATCTAGTTCATACATTGCGGAGGTGATGGCGGGGTGGGCCACCTGATCGGGTTGATCGGCTCCGGCATAGGGCCGTCGCTCAGCCCCGCGATGCACGAGCGCGAAGCCGACGAGCTGGGCCTGCGCTACCTGTACCGGCGGTGGGACCTCGACGTGCTCGGCGTGCCCGCGCGCGACGTCGGCCGGCTCCTCGACGCCGCGCGGCTCGCGGGCTACGACGGCCTCAACCTCACCCACCCGTGCAAGCAGCTCGTCCTCCCCCACCTCGACGCGCTGTCCCCCGACGCGGAGGCGATCGGCGCGGTCAACACCGTGGTGCTGCGCGACGGCCGGGCGGTCGGCCACAACACCGACTGGTCCGGGTTCGCCCGCAGCCTGCGCCGCGGCCTGCCCGACGCCGCGCTGGGTTCCGCGGTGCTGGTGGGCGCGGGCGGCGCGGGCGCGGCGGTCGGCCACGCGCTGCTCACCCTGGGCGCGGGGCGGGTGGACGTGCTCGACGTCGACCCGGGGCGCGCGGCGGACCTCGCGGCGGCGCTCGCGGACCGGTTCGGCGCGGGCCGGGCCGTCGCGGGCGGCGTCGACGAGCTGGAGGCGCGGCTGCGCGGCGCGGACGGCCTCGTGCACGCCACGCCCACCGGCATGGCCGGGCACCCCGGGCTGCCCGTCCCCGCCGACCTGCTGCGACCCGACCTGTGGGTGGCGGACCTGGTGTACCGCCCGCTGGCCACCGGCCTCGTCCGCGCGGCACGGGCGCGCGGCTGCCGGGTGCTCGACGGCGGCGGCATGGCCGTGTTCCAGGCCGTCGACGCGTTCGCCCTGTTCACCGGCGTCGAACCCGACGCCGACCGGATGACGAGACACTTCACGGAACTGGTGGGGGTGACCGCCGATGTCGGCTGAGCGGACCGCGATCGCGACCGTGTGCCTGTCCGGGACGCTGGAGGAGAAGCTGGACGCCGCCGCGGCCGCGGGCTTCGACGGCGTGGAGCTGTTCGAGAACGACCTGGTCGCGTCCGCGTCGAGCCCGGAGGACGTCCGCGCGCGCTGCGCCGACCTGGGCCTGGCGATCGACCTGTACCAGCCGTTCCGCGACTTCGAGGCGGTGCCCGAGGAGGTGCTGCGAGCCAACCTGCGCCGCGCCGGGCGGAAGTTCGACGTGGTGCGGCGGTTGGGCGCGGACACCGTGCTGGTGTGCTCGTCGGTGTCGCCGCACGCCGTGGACGACGACGGCCTGGCCGCCGACCAGCTGCGCCGGCTGGCCGACCTGGCCGCCGAGCACGGGGTTCGGGTCGCCTACGAGGCGTTGGCGTGGGGCCGGTTCGTGCGCACCTACCAGCACTCGTGGGAGGTCGTGCGGCGCGCCGACCACCCGGCGCTCGGCGTGTGCCTCGACAGCTTCCACGTCCTGTCGGTCGGCTCGGACCCGGCGGGCATCCGCGACATCCCGGGCGAGAAGCTGTTCTTCCTGCAACTGGCCGACGCGCTGGACCTCGGCATGGAGGTGCTGCCGTGGAGCAGGCACCACCGGCTGTTCCCCGGGCAGGGCTCGTTCGACCTCACCGCGTTCCTCGGGCACGTGCGGGCCGCCGGGTACACCGGCCCGCTGTCGCTGGAGGTGTTCAACGACGTGTTCCGGCAGTCCGACCCGGCGCGGACGGCCGTGGACGCCGTGCGCTCGCTGCGCCACCTGGTCGACCCGACCGCTCCCCCGCTGCTCGGCCACGCGTTCACCGAGATCTCGGCGGACGGCGAGGCCGGGCCGCGGCTGGCGGGCGCGCTGGCCGCCATGGGGTTCGCGCACACCGGGCAGCACCGCTCCAAGCCCGTGCAGCTGTGGCAGCAGGGGCGGGCGCGGGTCGTGGTGAACTCGGCGGTGACCGGGCCGGGCGCGTCGGTGAGCGGGATCGGGCTGGTCAGCACCGACCCGGTGGCGTCGGCGGCGCACGCGGAGGCGTTGCACGCGCCCGTGCTGCCCCGTGCCCGCGGTGAGGGTGAGGCCGACCTGCCGTCGGTGAGCGCCCCCGACGGCACCTCCGTGCTGTTCTGCGACGCGGGGGCCGGGTGGCTGGCGGACTTCCTGCCGACCGGGGCGACGGCGGTGGACGACCACCTCACGGGCGTGGACCACGTGGCGCTGACGCAGCCGTTCGACCGGTTCGACGAGGCCACCCTGTTCCACCGCGCCGTGCTGGGCGTGGACATCGACCGCTCGACGGAGTACGCCGCGCCGTACGGCCTGGTGCGCAGCCGCGTGATGTCCACTTCGGACGGCACGGCGCGGGTCGTGCTGTCGTCGTCGCTGCTGCGCCGGGGCGACTGGGCGCCCGGCGTGCCCGACCCGCAGTGCGTGGCGTTCTCGACGGACGACGTGTTCGCCGCCGCGGCGGCGTTGCGGCGCGAGGGGGTCGTCGTGCCGACCTACCCGGACAACTACTACGAGGACCTCGACGCGCGGCTCGGGGTGGGGCCGGAGCTGGTGGCGCGGATGCGGGAGCACGGCGTGCTGCACGACCGCGACGAGCACGGCGACTGCTACCTGCTGTGCACCGAGGTGTTCGGCGGTCGGGTGTTCTTCGCGGTCGTGCAGCGGGTCGGCGGGTACGCGGCGTGCGGTGAGGCGGTGGCCCCGGTCCGGATGGCCGCGCACCGCAGGCTCAGGCTGGCCGCGACCAGCGCATCCGACGCCTGAACGTAGAACTCAGGGGTCCTGGGCGTTGGACTCTCGGGGTCTGGACGTTGGACTCTCGGGTCGGGAACGCATGACACGCGGGGTGGGAGGGCATGACACGCGGGGTGGGAGGGCATGACTCGCGGTCAGGTGGGGAGGTCGGGGAACGGGGAGCGGACGCGGGCGGCCAGGTAGTCCGCGCCCGTGGTGCCGCCGGTGCCGCGGTGGGCGCCCACCAGGCGGTGCACGCACTCCAGGTGGGCGGTCTTCCAGCGCCGGTAGCAGGCGGCGATGTCGTGCAGGGCGTCGACCACCTGGCGGTAGGCGGGGTCGCGGCGGCACGCTTCGGCGAGGGTGGTGCCGGCGGTGGCGGCGTGCAGGGCCTCCAGGACCGGCGCCGGGCCCCGGCCGAAGCCCAGCGCGCGCTCCACGTCGGCGAACTGCTCGGACTGCGCGCCGCTGGCCGTGCCCAGGTAGGGGCGGAAGCGGGCGAAGCAGTCGGCGGGCAGCCGGTCCAGCACGTCGATGTGCGAGCGCAGCAGGTCGAACACGCGGCCGACGCGCAGCAGGTGCTCGGCGGCCAGGCGCGGCCGGGCGGCGCGCAGCGCGTCGACCCCCAGGTCCAGGTCGAGCAGGAGCTGCCGCAGCCACAGCTCGCTGGTCTGGTGCACGACGATGAAGAAGTGCTCCGCCAGGCGCACCCGGTCGGTCTCCCGGCCCGCGACCCTGGGCCGCTGCAACGACAGCAGCGCGTCCAGCTCCAGGTACCGCCGGTAGTCCAGGTCCTCGTCGACGACGGGGTTCATCGCTGGTCCCTTCAGGAGGAGGTGGCGGGCAGCAGGCGGTGTCTCGCGAAGACCTCCTCCGCGCCCGGCACGTCGAGCACGCCGGCCGAGCGGAACACCCGCACGGTGGCGCGGCAGATGTGCGCGACCCGGTCGGCCCCGGCGTCACCGCCGTAGGTGTCGGCCACGACGCCGCGCGCCGCGTCCCGGCTCAGCCCCGCCAGCTCCAGCGAGCCCACGATCGGCGCCACGTCCCAGTTCAGGCACGCCAGCACCAGTTCGGGCAGCGCGTGGGCGACCGGTCCGCGCAGCCCCGGGTCGAGCTGCGCCCACAGCCGGTGGAAGAAGTCCGCGAAGAACCGGTGGTGGTGCCCCTCGTCCTTGGCGTGGTCACGGGTCAGGTCGCGCACCACGGTGAGCACGGTCGGGTCGTTGGGGATCTCGTTGAGCACCGCCGTCACCAGCGTCTCGAACACCACGGCCTGCAGCAGCGGCACGAGCGCGGGCGAGTCCGGCAGCAGCCGGGCGGCGGCCGACTCCAGGGCGTCCACGAACCCGCCGTAGTCGACGTCCGGCACGGGGACGCCGGTCTCCGCGGCGATCTGCTGCGCCAGGTCGAGGCTGTAGAGGGAGTGGTAGCCCTCGTCGCAGTAGACCTTGAACGCGTCCAGCTTCGCCGAGCCGGGCAGGTCCACGCCCGAGCGCCCGTTGGCGATCAGCTCGGACGCCCGGTTCACCACCCGGGTCTCCAGGTGCGCGGTGGAGAGCAGGAACTGGTACAGGTGGCGGATCGTCACGTCGCGCCGCGCCCGGTCGGGCAGCGCCAGCACGGCCTCGTGCCCCAGCACCGGCACCTGGTCGGCCGGGTAGAACACCTTGCCCTGGTCGGTCTCGTCGTGGAACAGCCTGCGCGGCCCGGACCGCACCCCGGACGTCTCGTACCAGCCGCGGAACGCCTCGCTCACCGGTCGCCCCCCGCGGGTGCGGTGACCTCGGCGAGCCGGTCGACGCCGACGGCGACCAGCCCGGGTTCCACGGCGTGGCACAGCCGGAACCAGCCCGGTTCGGGCGAGGCGAACGCGCCGCCGGGCAGGACGTTGACGCGGCCCGCGTCCAGGACGTGCCGCCACAGCCGCCGCTCGGCGGCGAAGTCCGGCGCGGCCAGGCGCTCGCGCAGGTCGAGCCACACGCTGAACCCGGCGGTGGCCGGCAGGTGCGGGACGCCGCGCTCGTCGAGCCTGGCCGCCACGTGCGCGTAGGACCGCAGCAGCCGCCGCTGGTTCTCGGCCAGCAGCAGGTCGACGCGCGCCCGGTCGGCCAGCAGGTCCACCAGCAGCGCCTGCGTGTCGGTGGACACGGTCGCGAAGTAGGCCAGCGCGCGGGCGGCGGCGCGGGTCGGTCCCGACGTGCGCAGGACGCCCACCTTGAGCCCGGAGAGCCCGAAGTCCTTGGCGAACCCCCAGACGACGTGCACGCGGTCCGGGTCGGCCTCGGGCACCGCGCCCAGCACGTCCGGGTCGAGCACGCCGGTGAACCCCTCCGGGCCGAACGCCGAGTGCGCGTACACCTCGTCGGAGATCAGGTCGAGGTCGTGCTCGGCGGCGACCCGCAGCAGGTCGCGCAGCACCTCGGCGGGGTGCGTGGTGCCGTGCGGGTTCGCGGGCGAGGTGATGGCCACCGCCCGCACCGGCACGCCGTCGGCGCGCAGGGACACCGCCGCGCGGGCGACCGCGTCCGGGTCGAGGGCGAAGCCGTCACCGGGCGGCACGGGCACCAGCCGGGCGCCGGAGCGGCCGGTCAGGTCCGTGTCGAACGCCGAGTAGTACGGCGTGGGCACCAGCACGACGTCGCCCGGGTCGCACAGGACGGTGGCCGCGACGTCCAGCGCGGCGGTCGCGCCGGCGACCACGACCAGGTCCTCCGGGTCGACGGCGGTGCGCCAGGTGCGGCCGAGCAGGGCGGCGACGGCCTCGCGCAGGGCGGGCGCGCCGTGCGGCGGGCCGTAGTGCGAGTCCGCGGCGCGTCGGGGGCGCACCCCGGACAGCACCGGGCCGACGAGGTCCCACAGCAGGTGGTTCTCGGCGGTGCCCAGGTTGACGTAGCCGCGCGGGTTGTCGACCGGGTGGAAGGGGTCGGCCTCGGCCGCGAAGTGCGCGGCGGCGATCACCGGGACGTCGGCGGCGAGCCGGGCGGCGGTGCGCGACACCATCAGGCCACGCCCTGCGGCTGCGGGTGACCGCCCAGCAGGGCGGGGTGCACGCCCAGGCCCATCGAGGCGTCGATGACCGCGCCGTGCAGCAGTTCGGCCGCGGGCAGGGTCAGCCAGTGGACCAGCTCGGCGACCTCGTCGGCCTCGATCAGCCTGCCGCCCGGCAGCCCGGCGACCAGGCCCGACCGCGCGTGGTCGTCCAGGGCGGACAGGGTGCTGGCGCGGAACATCGTGGTGTCCACCGCGCCGGGGCAGACCGCGATCACGCGCACCGGCTCGTGCGCCAGCTCCGCGGCCAGGTGCCGGGTCATGTAGGCCAGGGCGGCCTTGCTCATGCCGTCGGCGACGTGGAAGTCGGGGAACAACGCCACCCCGCCGCCCACGCTCGACACGTTGACCACGACACCGCCGCGCCGGCGCATGTCGGGCAGCAGCTGCTGGACCAGCCACAGCGGTCCGACGCAGTTGATGCGCAGGAACGCCTCCGCGCGCTCCGCGTCACCGCCCTCGACCTGCCACTCGACGGTGCGCGAGCCCACGGCGGCGTTGTTGACGAGGACGTCCACCGGCCCGGGCAGCGCCGATAACAGCCGTTCGTGCGAGGGCCGGTCGCCCTGGTCGAACGGGAACGCGGCGACGTCGGCCCCGTCGTGCTCGGCGACGATCTTCTCGGCCCGTTCGCGGCCGGAGCGGTAGGTGAACCACACCCGGTCGCCCGCGGCGGCGAACCGCGCGACCGCGGCGCGGCCGATGCCGTCGGACCCTCCTGTGATCAGCACTGTGCGCATGGGCGAAGTCCTCTCCGGGTGGCGCGCCGCGCGGGACGGCGGTGGTGGTGGGCGCGCGGCACGTCGTGATCTTGCTGACCCCGCCGCCGGCGCGCCAACACCGCGGTGCCGCGGTGGACGGTCGCGGGTGGACCGGCCCGTCCCCGGATAACCGCCGGTCGCCGCGGGTAAGCGCGGTGGCCGGACGGCGGCGCGAGACCCTTCGGTGAGCCGAAGAACCGAACGGGCGCACCGGACGGGGCCGAGCGGACGGCGAAGG